>JAEPLS010000002.1:300000-411335 GCA_017644325.1 Prochlorococcus marinus CUG1438
AAATGGTAATGTCATAAAAGAAAATAATCTTACAAATAATAGACATGAAATAATTTGGGAAGACCCATATCCGAAACCCTCATATCTATTTGCATTGGTAGCAGGGAAACTTAATTGTGTAAAAGACAATTTCATAACAAAATCGAATAAAAAAGTTGAAATTAATATATACGTTGAGTACGGAGATGAAAAATATGTTCAACATGCAATAAGTTCCTTACAGAAATCAATGAGATGGGACGAAGACAAATATAATCTTGAATATGATTTGTCATTGTTCAATATAGTTGCCGTCAGGCACTTTAATATGGGAGCAATGGAAAATAAAAGTCTCAATATTTTCAACTCAAAACTAATAATCGCTAATTCTGAAACAACAACTGATGAAGAATTAGAAAGAATAGAGGGTGTGATCGCCCATGAATACTTCCATAATTGGACGGGTAATAGAGTGACTTGTAGGGATTGGTTTCAATTATCTCTAAAAGAGGGTTTAACAGTATTCAGAGATCAACAATTCACTGCAGACCTCCATAATCATGAAATCAAGAGGCTTGAGGATGCAAAATTTCTTAGAAGAAATCAATTTAGAGAGGATTCTGGTCCAACATCGCATCCTGTAATGCCAGAAAAATATCAAGAAATAGATAATTTCTATACGACCACGATCTACGAAAAAGGATCTGAAATAATTAGAATGCTTAATAAGCTTGTAAAAGATGAGAATTTCTATAAAGGATTTAGTAATTACATCTCAACATATGATGGTAAGGCTGCAACAATAGACCAATTTGTCGATAAAATTCTTGAGCACAATAAGGAAATCGATCCTAAAGAATTTAAAGTCTGGTATAAGCAAAATGGCACACCCAAAGTTAAAGTCAAGAGAATTTGGGATCAAACAGAAGAAAAACTTACAATTCAAGCCTCTCAAAGTAATCCAATAAAGAAGAACCCATATAATGATTTACCTTTAATAATTCCTATAAATCTGGCTATATTTTGCGGTAAAAATAAAATAATAGAAAAAACAGTAGTTTTAAAAACAAAAAAACAAGAATTTATTTTTAGGAATATAAGATCTGACCTCCAAATTCCTTTAGTAACTTATTTTCGCGAATTCTCTTCACCAGTTGACTGGGAATCAGACACTACCTTGGATGAAAAATTTTTAATCTTAAAATATGAAAAAGATTTTTTTACACTATCTAATACTGTAAAAGTATTTTATAAAAAAATTATTTTATGCAGATTAGATGAAAAACCAGATCATAAAATTGAAAATAAATTAATAAGCACCTTAATATCATTTATAAAAAATAAAGATATTAATTTATCTCTTTTATCAGAATTACTAAGTATACCCACATTTGCTGAAATTGAATCAGAGATGGAAATTATAGATCCTTTAAAAATATATAAAACTATTGATGAATTAAATTATTTATTCGGTACCAAATTAAAAAAAGAATTATATTTTAAGCTTCAAGAAATAGAGAAAAATCTAAATAAAGTTTGGCCAGAAGGTAAAAATGAAAGAAAACTAATCGAAAATATTTGGAAACTACTCTTACACAGCGATGACAAAGAAATTAAAAGCAAAATAATTAATTATGTCGATGGTAATTCGATGACTTTAGCAAAAGCTGCATTGAATTCTTTCAGTAGGATTAATTGTCCTGAAAGAAAAATTATTTCAAATATATTCTTCAATAAATGGAAAAACAATAGCGTCGTTTTGGATAGTTGGTTCTCATTCAATGCATCTATAGAAATTGATGAAAAAACAAGTAGCATTAAAAAATTATTTGAAAATAAGTTATTTGATTCAAAATCACCAAACACTTTAAGAGCTATCTTAAATACTTTCGTAACAAGAAATAGTACTTTCCATGCAATTGATGGTTCTGGTTATAAATATATTGCAAAAAAAGTAATTGACTTTGATAAATTAAATCCAATCGTAATTTCCCGTTTTGTGAAAGTATTTAGTAGATACAATTATTACTCAGAACCTTACAAAAGTAATATGATAGAAGCAATAAAGCATATTAAAAAAAATAAACTATCATCAAATACTAAAGAGGTATTAGATTCAATAATAGAGTAATTTATTTATGATATTCAACTAAATATAATAATAACAATTGTAAATATTAATAATAAAATAAATATAAGATACTTATTAATAAAAATATAATCAAATACATTTTCATTATTGTCTTTATTCCACTTTTTATTGACGTATTCATTAGTTATAAATTTATTAGGTCTGCCACAATATAAACATGTTGGAGAAGTTTTTAAAATTAAATTTTTACATTGAGGACACTTTTTTTTTTCCATAATCTAATTTTACTGAATAAAATTGAAATCAGAAGTAATAAATAAAATAAGTAATTTAAATTTAATTCATTATATTTTGAATAATTAAATATAATTGCAAAAAGAAAATTTAATCCAATTTATTTAGGAAAATTCAATATAATAAAATTAGTATTTAGTTTAAAATGTTTGGTATTGCTCTTGGAATGTCCCCTATTGAAAAAATCACTGTTGCAATATCTGCTTCAATTTTTATAATCGCTTTTACATGGGTTTCAATTAAGGGAGATTTAAGAAAACTTGCTAATGAACTAATTGAAGATGATGAAAATAGTAAGGATAATTAAAAAATCTTTGAACCTACTTTGTATGCAAACTAGGATAGTCAATAATATGCCTAATTTCTTTTAGGGAAGAGCCATAGATTTTCTCACCATTTAAGTGAACCCCAATCCATTTTTCCTTTTGATTAAAAAAACTACTTTTAGTAGTATCCCTATCGAGATAATCTTTATTATCCCAATTTAAAGTTATATCCCAACCTTTATAGTTTTCTATCATTAAGAAAGACTGAATATACTGAAATAATACCCAGAGAAACATATAAAAAAAACAAAGGAAATAAGTATTTTTTTCGTTATTTTTATTTAATATTTTTAGCACTGACTTTTATTTTACGAGCAGCTTCGTCTGCATTTTTTCTAGCCAAATTAATGTCAGAATTTGATGAGAGAACAACACCCATTCTTCTACCTTTTCTGGAAACTGGTTTACCAAATATAAGCACTTTAGTCTTTTCAACTTCTAATGCCTCTTTAAGTCCCTCATAATTAGGATTTATAAACTCTTGATTAGAAAGTATAACTCTGGTTGCAGAGGGTTCTATTAGACCTATATGCGGTATTGGTAAATTTAAAAAAGCCCTTAAATGTAATTCAAATTCATTAATATTTTGACTAACTAATGTAACCATGCCAGTGTCATGTGGTCTTGGAGATAACTCTGAAAAGATAACCTCACTTCCTTTTATAAAAAACTCTACTCCGTATAATCCAGCTCCATTAAGGTTATTTAATATTCTACTTGTCATTCTTTTAGCTTCAATTATTAAGGAGTCTTTGATCTCTATAGGTTGCCAACTACACTGATAGTCTCCATTAGATTGAAGATGTCCAATTGGTAAACAAAAAATATTTTCACCACTTTCTTTTCTTACAGTTAAAAGAGTAAACTCAAAATCAAAATTAATAAATTCTTCAATAATTACACCTTTAACCTTTCCTCTTGAATTTGCTTGCGACTGTTTCCAAGCATTTTGTAAATCATTTTTTGTTTCAACCAAACTCTGTCCCTTTCCTGAAGAACTCATTAAAGGCTTTAGTAAAAGCGGGAATCCAATTTCATCTGCTTTTTTTTCTAAATCATCAAATTCAAAAATATAATCAAACTTTGCAGTTTTTATTTTTAAATCTCTAGAAGCCAAGTTTCTGATTTTATCCCTATTCATTGTTATTTCTACAGTTCTGGCGTTTGGAACAATATTAAATCCTTCATCCTCTAGTTCTTTTAGAGCATCAATTGAAAGTGCTTCTATTTCTGGGACAACATAGTCAGGCTTAAATTCTTTTATGACATTTTTTAAAATATTTTTATCTCCCATATCAATTACTTTTGAATAATCAGCTACTTGCATTGCAGGTGCTTTCTCATATCGATCAATTGCAATAACTTCTAATCCTAATCTTTTGGATTCTATTACTAATTCTTTTCCAAGCTCACCACTACCAAGCAATAAAATTCTTTTTTTAGAAAAAATTGAATCTTTCATATTGAAAAAACTTATTCGTCATTACCAGAAGGTTGTGAGGATGCATCATCTGTAATTTTTTTGTCTTTAGAAAAACTAATTAAAAATTTTCTACCAAACCAATTTTGACTTCGCATGCTATTAGTTATTGATTTTGAAATTGCTATTAAAAAAAAGATTCCTATCATTGCCCAAATAATTCTTTCTAAAGCAATTGCAGGTGAAAAACCTTGACCAGAATTAATAATTTCAGTAAGTGGGTCTAAAGGGTCCAAATTTAAACTGATTAATAATACTAATTATAAAGGGTTAAATAAATGAAAAATTAAAACTTCTAAAAGAAATAACCATAACCAGCATATAAATTAAACACAATAAAGTCTATACAATGCTATCTTCAAAGGGTGATTTTTTTTAGACATGCAAGTTGACGTACAAAATACTACTGTTCTTTCCGCAGACGGATCATCCATAAAACTAGGTGAATATTCAGGGGAAGTAATTTTAGTTGTTAATGTAGCTAGTTATTGCGGAAATACTGCTCAGTATGAGGATCTTCAAAAGCTACATGATTTATATTCAAGCAAAGGACTAAGAATACTTGCATTCCCTTGTAATGATTTCGGAAAACAAGAACCCGACTCTCTTTCTGAAATAAAAGATTTTTGCACAACAAAATATGGAGTTAAGTTTGAAATCTATGAAAAAGTTCATGCAAAAGGCAAGACCACAGAACCATACACAACCCTTAACAAAGTTGAACCTGAGGGAGATGTTGAATGGAATTTCGAGAAGTTTCTGATAGGTAAAGATAGTAAAGTAATTGCAAGATTTAAGCCAGGTGTTAAACCATTTGACGAAAACTTAATAGCAGCTATCGAAGTAGCTTTAGATTCATAACAACCTTCTTATAATTCAAATTAAAATATTAAAAATAAAGACCCTTTATATTTAATAAAAAAAATACAACTAAATTATTCTAAAAATATCTAATTTCTTAATTTATAACCTTTTAATTATCAGAATCAACTTCTAAGTCTATTATTTCATCTTTAACAGTTCTTTTTTTAGTTTTAATTGATTTTACCTCTGGCTCTATTGTTTCTTCCTTAACTTCACTTTCTTCTGACTCCTCTGCCTTTACTATTTCTTCTTTAACATTACTTTCTTCTGGTTCCTCTGTCTTTACTTCTGCCTTTACTATTTCTTCTTTAACTTTACTTTCTTCTGGTTCCTCTGTCTTTACTTCTGCCTTTACTATTTCTTCTTTAACTTTACTTTCTTCTGGTTCCTCTGATTTTACTTCTGCCTCTAATATTTCTTCTTTAACTTGACTTTCCTCTGGTTCCTCTGGTTTTACTATTGAATTTGTTAAGCTTTGATCTTCATCTTTGCTTAGAAGAAATTTTAATAGTTTTTTAAATAATAAGAAACCTTTTTCAATTCTTTTTGGACCTAAAATTGAAAGCAAAATTACTAAAATTATGAATATTTCAGGTGAATTTAAACCTAATAGTTTCATAAAATTTCATATTCTATCTATATCTTAGTACATGTTAAAAATTTAATCTAATTATTCTCAAAAGTTGGTAAATAGAGTTCCCTATTTGATGCAATTAAACCTTCTTCTTTAAAAAACATCTCTAAATCTTTAAGATCATTTATATCAACAAATTCACCACAATTATCTAATATATTATTATGGGTGAAATTCCATAAATTATCCAAATATTCGTCATCGTCTGGAAATGCTACAAATTTTAAATATGTATTATTCAAAGCATATTCACTAGCAAATTCAGAATCTAATCCTTCCTTCTTAGCATCACAAAAAGCTTTAGCAAATCTTTTACCTACAGAAGTTTGAGCACTCGATAAATCTAAATTACCTTGAATAGCTTTTACATTTATTGGTGCAATAAAAATAATTATTGGGAGAAAAATAGATACTAATATAAACAAAAAAATTTTCCTTTCTTAAAATTCAACTCTACATAAACTAGCAAAAAAATTAATCAATTAGGCCTATTTAAGTAAAAGCACTTATTATAAATTAAGAAATAAATAGAAAACATAAAATAAGCTACATATCGGAATTTATAATAAATAAAGATTAAATAAATTTAGAATTATATGTCTTCAAATATAAAGCTAAAAGGAAGGGGAATTAACAGGATAATTACGAGTAAGGTCATGCTATCACCATTAGCAGGAGTTACGGATAACATTTTTAGGCGACTTGTACGTAAATGGGCTCCAAACTCTTTACTTTTTACAGAAATGATAAATGCCACAAGTCTTAAAAAAGGATTTGGAGCACAAAAAATCAATCAAATAGATTTAGAAGAAGGTCCAGTTGGAGTACAAATATTTGATAATAGGCCATATGCTGTTTCTGAAGCCGCGAAACAAGCTGAGGACTCTGGAGCATTCTTAATTGATATAAATATGGGATGTCCAGTAAAAAAAATTGCAAAGAAAGGTGGAGGCAGTGCCTTAATTAAAGACCGAAAACTTGCTATAGAATTAGTCAAAAATGTTGTAAAAGCTGTTAAGGTTCCAGTAACAGTAAAAACACGACTCGGATGGGATAGTAAAGAAGAAAATATAGAGGATTTCTTATTTAAACTACAAGATGCGGGAGCAACGATGATCACACTTCATGGAAGAACTAGAAAACAGGGTTTTTCAGGCAAATCAGATTGGGAAATGATCGGGAAACTTAAAAAGATGTTAGAAATCCCAGTAATTGCTAATGGAGATATCAAAAATTCAGATGACGCTCTTAATTGTTTAAAAAAAACAAATGCTGATGGTGTAATGATTGGCCGAGGAATTTTAGGATCCCCATGGAAAATAGGAGAAATAGATTATGCCATTAGAGAAAATAAGAATTTTAAAGAACCAAACACAGAAGAAAAACTATATTTAATTATTGAGCATCTTGATGAGTTAATAAAAGAAAAAGGAGATCACGGATTGTTAATTGCAAGGAAACATATCTCATGGACATGTAAAGACTTTAAAGGAGCATCAAATTTGAGAAATAACTTGGTTAGAGCTGTTGATAAAAATGAAGTTAAAAATTTAATAATTAAAATGATTAAAACTTTGAATAATGAAAAAAATACATTAGCTTGAAACAAATTTATTTTTTAAATGAAAATTATTAGTAAAGAAACCAGTAAAAGAGTTTGTGATCATATGAACAATGATCACATTGATTCGGTTCATAAATATCTTATTCATTATGGAAAGATATCAAGGTTTGAGAGTGCTTATATGGAAGAAATTAATAACAGTTATATGAAAATCAATTACGATGGACAGTCAGCAATTATCAATTTTAAAAATGAAATATCTGAAGAAGAAATTCATTCAACTTTAGTATCAATGATTAAAGAGATTAAATAATAAATACATTAGTATAAAAAAAATCTAATTTTTATTTTCATAGTAATCAGTTATCTTTTTACATTCTTCAAATGAAAGCATGCTTAATCTAGATGTGGCTTTTATTTTTAGAATTGCACAAACAGCTAATAAGTCTGAGCTATCAACATTAAGTGCTTCAGAAAGCTCTAGAACCCTAAGACCTTTCATGAGTAATAAAAAAATCTTTTTCTAAAAATATCAAGAACCTCAACATCAATGTGCTGCATTTTTCCCTAAACCTGCAACGAATGGAAAGGTTTGTTCATCCCCAAAAATATCTTCTGCTGAAGAATTAGAAATATTAGTTTTTTTATTATCAGGCTTAATTTCTTCAATTTCATTAGAAATATTCTCTTTAATATTATTTTCAATTTCTTTTGCTAATAAATTATTCGTATTAAAAAATATTGAAAAAACTAATACACATAAAAACAAAATGATTCTTTTCATAAAAAAAATTTATCTAATACTATTGTCATATGCCAATAAAGTTATTTAGAAAAACTGAATAAATTTAAAACAAATCTAAATAAATCAAAATAAACCAAAATAAAAAAATTATTCATCTTCCTAACTTATTTCTATTTTTAAATCTAATTAAAAAATAAAGACCTAGTAATAAAAGAATTGCCAAGGAGTACTGATTAAGAAAAACATAAACTATATAGACGAGAAATGGGAATAAGCACGCCCTCTTGAAATTTAATTTCTGTTCCTTTGACATACTTTTCCAATTTAAATATTCTTCCCATTGAAAAATCTTCTTCATTTTTCTACTTCTATTTTTACGATTAAACATAACTTTATGAATATAGTTTTGATGATTCTTATGTGAATAAACAAAATTAATCTACAATATAAAATAAGTTTTTTTGATTGAATAAAAATATTTTTTAAATAAAAGATGAACTCAAAACCAGTTTGGAAAATAGAAAAAATTGTTTTACCTCAACATGCAGATCATGCAGGCGTGATGTGGCACGGTAAATATTTCAATTGGCTTGAAGAAAGCCGAATAAATGCACTTTCAGAAGTAGGCATAAGTTATTTCGAACTAACTAAAAATGGTTTAGATTTACCTTTAATCAATACTTCAATAAAATATAAATCTCCTTTATTTCTTGGTGAAAAAATAACAATCGAGAGCGCATTCAATATTGATAAAAGTCCTAGGATTAATGTAATTTCAAAATTTCTTAACAAGAAAAATAAAATCTTAACGATTGCTGAAGTCAATTTAGTTTTAGTAAATAAACAGAATTTTTCTATAATAAGAAAAAGGCCAGATTTCTTATCGGAAGCCTTTAGTAAATTAAACGGTTGAATTTATTATCCGCCAATTGAACGATTTATTAAATTATTAATTATGAATATATTTCAAGTTATTGATTCTTATCAATATGAAATGGAATCAAAATATCAAGAACAATCAATGCTTACAAATCTTTTTACAGAGCACAAATTCTTAGGTTGGTTAGGATTGTTTATAGTATTTTTCTCTATCTTTGCAATTTTTGTTTTTCAATTTCTTGAGTGGGAAAGTAATGACAATAATAAAATTTAGGAAGATTTAATGCTTATAATTCAACTGAATGACTTAAAAAATGGCTATCTACTTAAAAATAACTAACCCTACAGAGGTTGTAAAAAAAAAGACCTCAAAATGGCTTACAGATATTACACCTGAAAGAATTGATAGAAAATTGGTCGAGGATGAAGTAATAAAAGGCATTATCGAGCAATTAACATTAGAAGGAATAAAAGGAGAAATATCAGCAATCAATGGGTTTGAAGTAAATGAGTCTTCTGTAATAACAAAAAATAATTTTGTTATCAGAAAAACAAAAACTTTTTAGATCGAAAATAAAAATCTTTAATGAAAATTTTTTTTATTTTAATTATTTCTATAATTTTTTTAATTTTTATAATTGTAAGGGATTATCAAATTAGAAAGAGAAAGTTTAAATTAAATAATGCCTTAAATTCCAATTTCTTTATTCAAACAATTAATAATATAATAGAAGAAAATAAATACAATTTGTTAGAGGAGAGGATCAGATTAAGGGAAATAGATGCTTACGGTAACGAGGATTATAAAAAATGGATTGGTAATCCACCTCTTGTTGAAAAAGCCATTGAGAAAAATATATTTAATGGATCCAAGCGATTTAAAGAGGGTATACCATACTTCTGGGAAAAAGTAATTTTAAAAAAATTTGGAAATATGGAATTATTTTTCGAAAAGTGGAGATCGTATTGTCATGAAAATCCTACTATTGATGATGAGATAATTGGATCTATTAGAAAGCTCGAGACTGAAGATTGGTTTGTATTCATAGCAAGTCAAATAGAGAAATCATGCTTAAACCTAATAGAAAAAAACTACTCAAGTAAAAACAAGGAAAACTACAAAAAAGGTATTAGATTTGAAAATCATTGTATGGAAATTCTCAAACAAAATGGCTGGGAAGTAAAAGAAACCCCTAATACAGGAGATCAAGGGGTTGACTTAATTGCGTCAATAAATGATTTGAGAATATGTATTCAATGCAAAGATCATGAAAAAGCTATTGGAAATAAAGCAGTTCAGGAAATTTCAGCTGGTAAATTATTTTGGAAAGGCACACATGCAATAATTGTTTCAAAATCTGGCTTTACAAAGTCCGCTCATCAACTAGCACAATCAAATAAAGTGGAACTAATAAATGAATATCAATTAAAAGATTTAAAAAAGTTTATTTTTTAAATAGTTTAAATAGCTTATATCAATTGTGTTAAGCCCTCTTTATAAAGCAAAAGTGTTGTAAAAATTCCTGAGGCCCACATTAAACCTCTAGCTGTTGGGATATTAAATACATATGCACCAATATATAAAAAACGAAAAATAGGATGAATCAATGATGCAATTATTGCGATATTAGAGTCAGTTAAAGTAATCAAGCAGAGAAGACATGCGGGTGCATGTAGGGAAATACTTTCCCAACAATTTTGGTGACACCAAACTGCTCTTTTACCAAAAGAAGGTAATTCATCGAATAAAGCCCTTGGAGCCGCCATATTTTCAACAGAATATCCTGCTTTAACTCTCCCAATAGTTAATGGAATAATTGATAATAAAACAACTCCAACGGATAGACAAAGGCTCCAGGCGAAAGTTACTTGCATATGATTTAGATAATATTATTAGCTTAATAATTGAAGCTCTTTATCGTGATAAATGAAAAATCATTACCATATATAAAACATTGCAAAAAATGATTTAATTTATATAAAAAAATCATTTATGGATATTTCAAAGATAATATTAATTTTTGGCATTAGTTTAATAATATATTTTGCTTTTCTGTTTTTAGGTTTTTTTCTTAAGAAAAACAATCTTAATGCACAGAATCTTAAAAAAGAAGAATAGATTATTAACTCCACGAAAATTTATTATTTTCTCAATATTTTTATATCTTTTTGGATATATTTCATGGAAATAAAATTTGATCCTAATAATAATAAGGAATATTTGAAATTCAATAAGAAAGTTGCTGGTATATGAAAAATTTTTATAAATTTCTTAAAAGTTTTATATTTATATCATTTTGGCTTATTTTATCCTCATTTTTAATCCAATATTGGAATATCTTTCATTGGGAATATATCTACTTAAACTTCAGAATAATATTTGATAGAGAATTTTGGTTTGTTGCAGAAAAAATTCTTTTAGGATTTGATATTGGATACTGGTTAGAAGAAGCACTAAAATTCTTGAGTTATGAAATACCTAAAGAATCTTTTAAATATTTTCCAATTTATTTCGTTTTAAAGTCTATTTGGATAAAAAATTAATTTATATTTTAGAAGATTTTAATAAATTGCTTAAAATTAGTGAATAAAGTCGATGATTCTATTTTTCTTAAAACAAATAAAGTACCTTTATCACCTCTACAGATTCTGAGCTTATTACTTAAATAAGTTATATCTAACCATCCTAATTGTTCATTATTTATTTCTTTCATAGCATTTATTTTTTTTCTTCCAAATTTAGGACCAATGACGCCAGCATGCGTAAATGAGACCCCAATTTTTTTTTCATTTATGTAATAAAGTCTTATTAAAATACCAGTACCAATAATTGAATTTATTCCTCTTGGTTTAAGTAAATTAAGACCATTTAAATTAAAAGGATCAAGAAATTGGAGATTATCGATAAAAGGAGAGTATTTCAAAAACGGACTATTAGAACTACTCCACCTAAGCTCCCAGACTCCCTTTAAATCATTTCTATCTTTACCAAAGGAAAAGTTATGATTAATTTCAAGTTGTTCGGCAATAGCTTGAATCTTCTCTGAATTTGGAGATTTAAGAAGCAAATTTAATAATTTATCTTCGGATTCCATTTAATAATCGCTGAGTATATAGCTAAGGATAAATACTTACCTCTATGTGCTATATTCTACCCAGAATATGTTGATTTGATGACAAAGAGCTATTGGCTAAAGAAAATTTCAATTCCAAATGCTGATTTATTTCTGGAATATATAAGGACAGTATTGCCTTGGATTAAATCTGTGGGAGGAGTAATAGTAAAAAGAGATATGATACAAGAATCAACCTCAAACGAATGGGATGGAGGGCAACTTGGATTAGTTATAGAATTCGAATCAAAATTTGCTGCTAAAAAAGCATTTTATTCTGAAGTATTCCAAAAATATCTTCAGTCCAGAGATTTAATGGACTTAGTTACTATAAGTACTCTTTAAACAGTCAATAGCGATTTCAAACAAACAACTTATAAATTCTTATAAGTATTTATTACTATTAAATTATTTATGTAATATTTATAACTTCACTAGCAATTGTATGTTTTGCAAAATTTAAGTGTAAAAGTAATCCGTTAATCAAATGAACTATTCAACAGAAAAAGATGATTATTTGATGACAACTCCATATACAAAAAAAATTCAGCAAAAATTTGAAAAGGTTAAATCTTTTTTAGAGCAAAATGGATTTAATCCTTCATCAGAGAGCTTAATGCAAGATATAGTTAGTTCAGAAGAATATATTGCTAAAAATGGCCTATAAAATATCAGAATATATTCAGAGTCCTTAAATAATAAAAACCGCCTATTAGAAAAGGTAATAATATTCCAATAAATAAAAAAATGGATTTCTTTGATTCACCTTCTGATATGGGGTTAATTTCTGGTTCAATTGCGAAGCCATTTTGTCTACCACCACTTTCGGTTGTATAACCTTTTTTATCCATAAGAAAAATTATCTATGCAGATTATCTCATGTAAAAACTTTTTTAGAAAAATTTTTTACATTTAGAATTAAACTAATTTATGAACCTAATAGTTGATTTCAATCTGAGATTTCAATTTGGCAGCTTTTTTTAAAAGACCTACAACTTCCTTCCGGCCATTCGCAAACTCGGCTTTATTGAGTAATTCACTATATTTTTTTGTGATTTCTCTATGATTCATTTTTATTATTGAATTACATAAATTATAAAGTTACTAAAAATTTTTTTTGTATAAAGGATATCAAAATAGTGTTCTTGTACCTTTACCTATTTAAACAAACCTTTTTTCTTTGGTTTAGTCTCTTCTTTAATAACTTCTTTTTTTCTCCCAAAAAATCCCTTTTTTTTTACTGGTAAATTCTCCTCAACAGGTTTAGATTTTCTATTAAAAAGCCCTTTTTTAGGTTCTTTTTTAATTGATTCTTTTTTATCGGAAACCTTTGTTTTTTTAAGGTTTAATTTTGAGTTTTTGGGTTTATTATTTGCGAATAAAGTTTGATAAACAAAAAAAACAAAAACAGCAAAGAAGCCTAATGCCTGTACTAAAGCAGTTCCAAGATTATCAAACATTTATGCCTCAACCTTATATAGTAATTCTTTTTCTTTCGCATCTAAGCATTCTTTATCATCAGTCAAGCATTCGATTTCAGCCTTCTTCTCAGTATGAGAACTGCAGCCGCCTGCATTAGCACTAGATGTTGAAAACAAAGTAAGTACACCTAAAATTAAGGAGCATGAGGTATTAAAAAGTTTCATAGGTTTTATTGTTATTATGGAAAAATAATTTCGCAATTGCGAAGATAATCTTTTCTTCTAGTAAAAATATCCCCTTTATATATACCTCTCTCTATTTGTAGTAATTCACTAAGTCGATAATTAATATTGCTAGTAATGCAAAACCTAAAATGAAAGGTAAATAAGGATATTTATTTAAAATTTTGTTTAGTTTATTTTTCGATGTTTGTTTTTCCTTTTTCTTTTCCCTAGGTGGTAGGCCTAACTCTTCCCTTCTCTTAGCTTCTCCCATAATTTTTAATCTATTTAAGACTATTTTATACATTTAGCAAAAGTAATGTATTGTTCCAGATTTAAATTATTAACGTTTAATTTAGAGTAAATTTTGGATATATTTTAAATAAATAAAAAAATCAAATGATAGAAGTAGTTTGGTCAGTAAATATAATGATTGCAATTCTGATTATTGGTGTAGCCTGGGTTATTTATTACATATTCACTTACGATCAAAAATTTAGTGCTTAGATAAATGTCAGATAAAGATCTAAGTAATTTTCTAAAAAAGATAGAGCAACTGAATCAAATTGCTGAGCTAATAAAAAATAATCCTAGTAAAAAGTTGTCCCTTTCAAAATGCAAAAATCATGATGAAGTAATTAAATTAACCACTGAATGGGGTTTTGAGATTGGTAAAAGGTGGGGAGAATATTGATTAATTTTCTTACCAGCATTTTTAAAATTGCCATCAACTTAAAATTAAATTCCTAAGATTAAGTTAGTATTTCTTGTATTGGAGTTATGAAAGAAATTGGAGAGATAAAGTCAGATATATATAAAATAGCTGCTGTAACAGATAGAGGGCAAAGATTAAATAAATTAATTTCTCCTATGTATAAGGAAAAAACTAATGAAATGGATGAATTGATTAAAGCTCTTAAAAACTTTAGTTTTGAAATATCAGAAAAATCATTATCTGGAGAGTGGGAATTGATTTTTTCTAATGTTGAATTATTTCGAAGTTCTCCTTTCTTCCTTGCTATTGAAAAGGCATTAAATGATGAATTCAAAAGTAATCTTTTTTTTAAATTACATCAATTGCAAGTAGGATCTTTTGGTATATCTACTATTGGTAGAATTGCTCAAAAGATTGATTTTGACAAAAAAGAATTTATATCTACTTTTGACACTACAATATTCGGGCTCACAACAATTCCTATCTTAGGTTGGTTCAAACTATTTCCTACTTTTGGTGGAAGAGTAATAACCCTAGCAAGTGATTTAGTTTTAAGAAATAATTTACTTGATATGAACTTACAAAAGACAAAAGTTTCCAAAGTTGATGGACTTAATAAGATTCCATTATTTAGTGAATTACTTATGGATAGATGGTATCCAGTTAAAGAGGTATGGAATAAATTACCTTGGAATAAAGAATCGCCTAATTGCCAGGTTTCAATTGTATATTTAGATGAAGAAATGAGAATTATGCAGGATATGTATGGGTCTATTTTTATTTATATAAGGCCTTCAATTTCTTTATTGAATTCAAATGCAATATCTAATAATTAAAAAACTGACTTATATTCGCAGTAATTTATAGAAATAAATCTACTAAAAATTTATTTTAAAGATTAATTAATAAAAACATCTCACATCTCAAACACAAATAAGTTATGTTCATAATGAACATTTTTTTATTATGCTTAGAAATCAAGAAAAAAATTCTGTTGTTAGAGGAATATTTTTAATAGGAGGCTGGGGCTTAGGTCTAGACAGATTCTACGAAGGAGATAAAAAAGGTGGTTTTTTATCAATAATTGGTTGGAGCATCACATTTTTTAGTTTTATCTTTCTTAAATGTTCAGGTTATGAATATGTTGAGGGTGTAAAAAATTATTCAGATTATTCCACTAACCCACTAGTTATATTGCCTTTACTTGCTGGCGCATACGGAGGCTTTCTAATAATCAAGAAGGCATTTAGATTAGCAAAGCAATTTGAAAATGCTGAATAATACAACCAGAAGGCAAATTCAAGATAATAATCCAGATACTTTCAGATAAAATTTAAATAAAAGAATTACTAAAAGGTTTACTATTGCTAAAGCTACTAAACCATTTCTATTTTTTACATCTAATTTCTTGACTAAGTTAGAAAGGTAAACGACTGGATTTTCTGGCTCTTTATTATTCAAATTTTATTTAAATATTAATTTGAAAAGAAAATATCACAGTTTCATTTAAAGAATCAAAATTGTAAAGATGAATATCATAAAAGAAATAAATAATTTCTAACCCATAATTCCTGCATTTCTTAAAAACGCTTTACCTATATTGCCAATTACAAAAAATAGAGACAAATTAATTAGAAGGATTATTAGTAATGCCAACATTTTATAGTTTGGATTAGTTGTAATGCCATCAAATCCATTATTAAGAAATCTTTTAAAAAGTGATTTGTCAATATTTATTTTTTGTTTCTCAGAATCAAGTTTAACTTTTTCTTCTAAAGAATCTTGAGTACTGGCTTTCTCTAGAAATTCTGTAAATGCCTTAACATTCTCTTCTTTTTTATTACCCTCATTAATATCTTTATTTTCTTCATTCAAATTGGGGGGCGATTCGATTGAATTATTTTCCTCAGGATTAAGTTTTGAATCTTCCAAATTAGTAATAAATGCTAGAAGTATATTACACCATAAAAAAACCCACTCGATCAAATGAAGAGAGGGTTAGCTAAGATTAAAGTTCTTTATAATATAATAATTTATTTTAATTAAATTTGCGGTAGTAGGGTTATGAAGTTTTAATTTAACTTATAGTCAAAGTGTTTTTATTACAGATGTTAGATGCGAATACTAAAAAAGCATGTAAAGGTGATCCCTCAATAAGAGAAATCAAAATTAGAAATATAGAACATGCTATTGAACAAGCAGAATTGATGATAAAAGAATCAAAAATGAGCCCAGAAGAATTAATCTTCTTAAAAAGAAAAATATCGGACTCAAGACAGGATCTAGAGATACTTTATTTAATGAAAATCCAATGAATATAAAGAGGTTAATCTTTTAGAGGATTGAATTTTTGAAAAGAAAATTAATTTGTATATTTGAAGACTTATAAAGTACGAAGGGAATGTCAGGATCTTAATAAATGTTTTGTTATGTATAAAAATAATCTTCATATACCTTTAAAGGTTGTTCCATACATCTTTTTTTCAATTACTGCTATTGCAATAACAGCAGCTGCATATGTAATTACGTAGCTTTAAGTGCTATTGGAATGCTCTAAAGTTTTAAAAACTAAATAAATTAAAATATTTGTACAAAGTAATTAAATGAATAAAGTCAAAACATCAATTTTAACAATTTCAATAATCATTTTTTCCCTTCTAGGAATTCAAAAATTAATTTATATCTACCAAGATAAAGATTTAAAACATAAAGAAGAAACGATCCTAAATGAATCTATTCGTATTTTAAATGAATGCTTCGATCTTGAAAATAAAAATAAAAGAACTCACAAAAAATCAATTGAATTAATTGAATATTGCTTAGAGAAATATAGATATAAAAACTGATTTCAAAATTTTAATGATGAATTCTTTTAATACTCTACTAACATGCAAATTAATACAATTATTCTTGATTAATTAGCTTGGTATGTTCCATGGTTTTTTATGAATAATATTTTCCTAATTTAATGTTTTTAAAATGACTAAAGTCAAATGTTCTTATTTAGGAGACTTAAACTGCGAAGCTATTCATCTACAATCAGGAACTTTTATAAGAACGGATGCCCCTTTAGATCACTGTGGCAAAGGTGAAAGTTTTTCCCCAACTGATTTATTAGCAACATCTCTAGGGACTTGCCTGCTAACCATTATGGCAATTAAAGCTAAATCGAAAGGATTTGATTTGGAAGGTATATATTTAAATATTGAAAAACTAATGACACAAAATACCGAGAGAAAGATTAAGGAACTAATAATAGATATTTTTGTCCCAGTGCGTACTTCTAATGAAACTATTGATTTTTTGAAAAAAGCCTCCAAAGAATGTCCAGTCACAAAAAACTTATCTGAAGAAATAGATATTAAAATTACTTGGCATCAAAAATAAATCTCAAAAATAGTAATTAAATCAAAATTATGAATTACTTTATTGGATTAATCATTCTACTTTTTGGAATTTACATAACAAATGATTTAGAATTATAGACTAGATCTACAAGAAAAAGACTTTCAAAGAAAAAGAAATAATCCTTTAAATTTTATTCTTGAATTAAGCTATTAGTAATATTTTTATACTTAGAGAAATGTTTTCTTATTTTTTAACTATTTTTTGATCAATAAAACCAATCAAAGGGATCATGAAATTAACATTAATTCCAATGGTGCACCAGATATAAGTAATAAGGAAAATTATTTTTATATATAAATTAGGGGGTAAAGTGAAAAATATTTTGAAAAAACCTCCAATAAATAATGCCAATATTCCAATTTGAAAAAGACCTTTGATTATCCATATAAGTCCATTTTCTTTGATGTTTTTATAAAACCAAAAAGAAACAAAAGAACCTATCAATATGTATATAAGATTTATGAACATCTTTTAAAGAAAATCTAAATAATTCCTATTAACATGGCACGAAGACAATTATTACTCTTCTATTTGAAATTTTTTTAAAAAAGTCGAAAAGTTATACAAAAAACAATAAACGCAAAAATCGATTTCTACTTTCTGCCCTAAAACATTTTTGATTTTAATAAATCAACTCTTTTTTGATTTACTCCTAAATCACTTTCTCCAACTCTTGATTCTGATCTTATTGATAAGATATTTGATTCAGGTAAAAAGGATACTTCTAAATCATCAACGTACTTCATCCATTTACTAGTCGCCTCAGCATGAAGATAATCCCTATTTATTTCTACAATCTTTGTTCTAGGAGTATTTTCTATTAATGTTTTAATCTCTTCAAAAGGTTCTTCAATATTGTTAACCTCCCAGTCTTCTTTTACACAATGAGCAACTTCAATACAAGGTTTTAATTCTATATGGGAGGCATATGATGAAGAAGGGAATAAAAAGCCTGAACAAATTAAAATAGCTAGAAAAAATATTTTCATTAAGAGATGGAATCTTCAAGACATAATCTAACGAATGGAAGGAGAATGTGGAAAAGTGAATTTAAAATTTCTCAAAAAAAAGTATTTGGTTCTTTACTAAGATATGAATAATTAAAAAAAAAAAGACCCCTCATTGAGAGATCTTTTTAAAAAACTGAACTAGAACAAGTGTTTCCTTGTTTCCACTGTACTAGATCAATTCCTCCTACACACATAACAAATATTACATCTTAAATGAAATATGTTGTGTATCGTAGGCCTCTATATTAACTGTCACATAGATCTAAATATAAAAAAAGCACCCAAACTTTAAAGTTGAGTACTTTTTATTTATCAGAAAAAAGTGTGTGAGGAGTTTCTGATGTATATAATTTACTCCGTAGATAAATTAAAACGCTACAGTATAAATTACTAATTATTCAAATTTCTCAGAAAAATTTGACTCTGATGAAAAAAATAATCATGAACATAAAAAATTCTTGAAAAGCAGTTACAAAAAAATCATTTTTATTATTTCTGCAATTGCTCTTTTTTCAATAATATTGGGTGTTGTCAAATATTCGCTTACTTATATTGAAAATAATCCCGAAAAATACTTACCTAAAAAAGTGAGAGAAAATTAAGTATAAATTCACTTCAAAAAATCTATAAAGTGTCTTAAATATGTTCTAAACAGACAAGCTTGAGACATGAAAATCAAAAATACTTCAGCTTTTAATAAGACTAATATTCATTTAAGTCAATTTAAAAATAAGCATAAATATCAAATACTTGAGAATTACTGGAGGAAAAGAAAGAAAGAATGTGAGAAAAATCTTTCGAAATTTTGCTGAACGATAATTATGAATTTTCTTTTTTCTTTTTTATTAGCATCTGTGATGTGGGTTCAAGTCCCACAGTGGGAAGCTGACTGGTCAAAATGTGCTGTAGATGTTCCTGATTCATCATGTCACTGGTACGTAGCCGCTCCCGATAATACATTTGGGGAAGGATTTAATTGGGAAAACGCTCCTTGGTTTGATGCTAATGGATTACAGGATGTAGCTAAGATTGAGAAAGAATCTGTAGTAGAAAAACTTCAAAAAAACTAAAGTTTATATTTCATAATTAAACTTTTAAAAGTATTTAAATCTAGTTGCTTAAAGGTTAACTTTTGATTAATTAAAAAATTTTTATGCGTTTCAAAGTAAGTCTCAAAAAAAATGGAAAGGAATTTGATGAAGTTGTTATAGCTAATAATAAAAAAGAAGCTATGGAAGTAGCTTTAAAAAACAATCCAAAAGCTCAAGCATTAAATTCAGATTGGACATTTAAGATTTAATTATTTGCGAAGATTAGGAATTAAAAGGGACGCAACACAAATAACGCTAATTGCAGGTCCAGGCGAAAGATTGAAGACTATAGAGAGAATAAATCCAAGAAGTGAGATACATAATCCAAAAAATGAAGATCTCATCATTGCAATTCTTAAACTATGAGCCTTATTTAGCCCTAACAAAGTGGGCGTGGAAAGAAGAGCAATTACAAGAATTACTCCCACTGCTGACATTGAACTAACAATTACTAATGCCGTTGTAAAACTCAAAGCAAGATTTAATAAAGAAACGTTTATACCGCTCGCGGATGCACCTTCTGGATCTAATCCAACATAAACAACCTTTTCATATCCAAAAGTCATTAAAAATATAAATACCAAAAAAGAAATTATTGTTCTAAGTAAATCTCCAAAATTTGCTGTCAATAAATCGCCAAATAATACTGCCTCCAAATCAATCCTTATTCCGAGTAAAGGGATTATAAGGACCCCAAATCCAAGCATTCCAGCGAGAATAGTATTCATAACTGCTTCATAATTTTCACTTTTTCTATTAGTTAAACTTTCCGCAATTACTGAGCCCAGAAGACCACTTATAACACCACCAATTGAGGGGTGAATTCCAAGCGCTAATGCGAGAGCAAGTCCAGGCAACACACAATGAGAGATTAAATTAACTTGTAATAATCTCTTATGAGTGATTAATACAGTTCCCATAGCTGGGCATAAAATCCCGGAGAATATAGTTATTATTAATGGAACCAGCCACCAGTTGTTATTAATAAAAGACATTATTCGAATGATTCGGTATGATCAAAAATACGGGACAAAAAAAGATTTCGGAAACAATGGTAACTAAGTCTGACATTACCAAAAGACAAGAACAACTTCTTGAAGAACTTAATAAATGCGAGGATGAATTGACTGGTCAAGAGTTGCATAGACAATTGATAGAAAGTGGAAAGGCTATGGGACTGACGACTGTTTACAGGAATCTTCAAGTTCTGATAAAGCATGGCTTAATACGTTCTAGACATCTCCCAACTGGAGAGGTTCTGTACACTCCCGTAGATAGAGATATTCATCATTTGACCTGTGTTCAATGTGGTGAGACATCAAAAATGGAAGGATGCCCGGTAAAAGATATTCATACACCCAAAACAAATCCAAAGAAATTCCAATTGTTGTTTCATACTCTCGAATATTTCGGGCTTTGCCAAAACTGTTATCAAGCTCAGAATTAAAAAGGAACATTCTCTAATCACAGAAATTATTTTCGTTTATAGAGCTAATGTTTATTGCCTCTAATTTATCTTGTATTTGGTCAGGTCTACCAACTGCCAAAACACTTTTATCAAGAACGATTACTTGATCATAGTTTTTTAGAGAATCGCCCCAATCATGGCTACTTACGAGCAAAGAAAGTCCGGCATCGGCAAGTTGACGAACAATTTTAAGAAAATCCTCCTTTGCAGGTGGGTCCAAAGCTGCACAAGGTTCATCTAAAAGAAATATTTTTGCTGGGGACATAAGAGTTTTTGCTAATAGAGCTCTTTGCTGCTGTCCTCCTGAAAGAGAATCAAGTCTTCTATTAGCCAAATTAGCAATTCCTACTCTTTGCATTGTCGCTTCTAATTCACAACATTTATTAATCCAAGAATTAGGATATTCTAGAAGAGCCTTGATTTGAAAGGGGTTATTACTTCTTGATTTTGAATACTTTATTTGACCAAGAGATACCAATTTTTCAACTGTAATGGGAAACTTCCAATTCATAGAACTTCTTTGAGGCATAAGTGCCACTAGAGCTCTAGATCTATATAAATTTTCACCATCAATTTTTATTTCGCCTTTATCTGGAGTATTTTGTCCTTGCAATATCCTCAAAAGGGTTGATTTTCCGGCACCATTTGGACCTACTAGCGCTGTTAGAGTTCCAGGTTTAATCTCAACCGATACCTTACTTAAAGCTGGCTTACTTTTTTCTGTGTATGCAAATGTTAAATTTTCAGCGACTAAAGTAGCCATTAATTAATCTTCATGAAAAAAGTCACTTTACAAGCTTACCAATAATACAAGCTGCGTATTATTTTCATAACATTTGATACCTTTTCTTGTCAGATGTAATGAAAATGATTATCATTTTTAAGTGTTTAATAATTTTTTTATGTCAATTTTTAAAAGACTTTTATCAAATAAAACATGTTCAAGTAAGTCAATTATTAAAAATTCCGTAATCGCTGGAACGATTATATTTTCTGGTTTTGGGCAGGATGTAATGGCTAAAGGGAAGTCATACGTAGCAGTAGAACCACTAGTTTGTGATTTAGTTAAATCTATTGCGTTACCATCTGACGAAGTTACATGCTTAGTAGATAGAAAACAGGATGTTCATGACTTAAAGATCAATCCAAGACAAGCTCAATTACTAAATAGCGCAGACAAAGTATTCACTCTTGGCAAAGAAATGACTCCAAGTATGAGAAATTGGGAAAGTAAAAAGAATACTATTGTTGTAGGTGTTAGTGCAATAGACGTAGATGATCATTCTGATCATGAAGGTCACGATGACCACTCAGACCATGGCGGACATGACGATCATGCTGAACATTCAGCTAAGGTAGATGATCATTCTGATCATGGAGGTCATGATGATCATGCTGAGGGTGCTTTCGAATGGGCAGGTAAATTCCAGCTTTCTAAGGGTTCATACAAATGGTCATTTGAAAAAGTCGATGGCGAATATGCAGATCCTGCAATGAAGATGGTGATTCTCAAATCTAATGACATAGAAGGGTCTGAAGATTTAGCCAAAGAATTATTAGGATCTAAAGACTCAATAAGCAGAAAAAATGATGGAACTTTGATAGCAAGTAATAAAGCTTTTGTTCTTAACTTTGATCAAAGAAAAGAAAGTACTGTTTTTAACGTGGATATCAAAGAAGATGGTGAATATATATTTTTTACTGAACACATGCCTTTTGAGTTTGAAGCAACTCAACACTTTTTTAAAGACGTTTCAAATAGTGATGTAGAACCAATAGCACAAGTTCCAGACGAAGGAGAGGGGCATCACCATCATGACCATGGAGGTCTAGATCCACATGTATGGCATGATCCACATAACATCATAAAAATGGGAGATCTTATAAGCAAAAGTTTAAAGAAAGATATTTCAGTTTTTAATAGAGGTGACAGAAAACTAATTAATGAAAGATTCGAAAAAGCTGATTCTCTCTTAGAAGGCTTAGATAGTTGGATCGTCGAACAAGTAAGCTCTATTCCTGAGGAAAACAGAGTAATTGTCTCTAAACACAAAGCAATGGAATACTACGGGGATGCATTTGGTTTTGAAACCATTAGTTTACTTGACTTTCTTGGAGACTCCTCAAGCTTAAGGCCAGACAACATAAGTTCTACTTTAAAAATGTTAGATGAAGAGAAAGTTCAGGCGATATTTCCTGAACAAATTCCAGCATCTAAGTTATTAAGGAACTTAAGTAGACAAAGTTCAGTTCCTTTAGCTTCTAATCAAATATTCGTTGATGGATTGATGATGGATGGTAATACGGTTTCAGTAGCCGTTCACAACACTTGTACAATTGTTGATTCATTAGGTGGAAGCTGTGATAAAGAATCTGGCTCCAATCTTGAGTCTGAATGGTATAAACTTTCAGATTAAATTTTTCTAATAAAAACGGTTTTCATTTCTTATTATTACTATTATTAAACTATTGTTTATTTGGTAAAAATCATTAAATGAGCATCAAAGATAAAGTTCCAGTTACTATTCTCACTGGATTTCTAGGTTCAGGGAAAACTACTTTACTTAATAGAATACTAAGTGAAGAGCACGGGAAAAGAATAGCCGTAATTGAGAATGAATACGGTGAAGTAGGGATAGATCAAGGGCTCGTAATTAATGCCGATGAAGAAGTGTTTGAGATGTCAAACGGGTGCATTTGTTGTACTGTTCGCGGTGATTTGATAAGAGTCCTTGGCAACCTTATGAAAAGAAGAGATAAGTTTGACTATGTTTTAGTAGAAACGACCGGATTAGCAGATCCTGGGCCAGTCGCGCAGACATTTTTCATGGATGAAGAAATTAGTTCTGAATTTACTCTTGATGGAATTGTAACTTTAGTTGATGCTGCTCATATTGATCAGCAGCTAGGAAGAAGTGATGAAAGTTCAGAACAAGTTGCGTTTGCAGATGTTCTTGTCCTTAATAAAACTGATTTAGTCTCTGATGATGCACTAGATACTCTTGAATCGAGATTGAGAGATATGAACCGAATGACTCGAATCATTAGAGCCGAGAATGCCAAAGTACCAATCGAAACAGTCCTAAATCTAAGTGCATTTGATCTCGATCAAATCCTTAAACGCAGACCAACATTTCTTGAACCAGAATATCCTTTTGAATGGACAGGTGTTTACGACCTTGCTGCAGGTAAATATGAATTAATGCTAGAAGAAGGTCCCGATCCAGAAATGTCCCTAGTAGCTCTCATTAACCAAGGTGAGAGTGAGGAAGAACTTAAAGATGGTGCTGAATCCTCCGTAAGACTTTATGCAGAAAATGCTAATACTTTGGAGCCTGGAAATACTGTCCCATATGGAGAACATGTAAATCTAAAATTGGAGGATAAAGGGAATAAATCCTTCATCCTTAACATAGAAAAGCCAACAAAAATAGGTTTATATACACAGCACACTGCTGAAGAATTTAATATGAAAGTCATTAAAAGTGACGAAAATAAAGAGATTCCATTTAATACTGAAAGGTTCTGGCAAGCCGAGCACGAGCACGATGATGAAGTAACGTCCATTGCAATTGAACGATTTGGAGATGTTGATCCAGAAAAACTTAATACTTGGTTGGGCAGACTTCTTTCTGAAAAAGGGGTGGATATATTTAGAACTAAAGGTTTCATTAGCTACTCAGGCAACCCACAGAGAATAGTTTTCCAAGGGGTACATATGTTATTTACAGCGCAACCTGATAAGGAATGGGGTAACGAACCTCGTAGAAACCAACTTGTTTTTATAGGTAGAAATTTGGACGAGAAAGAGATGAAAGAAGGTTTTGAAAAATGCCTGATATAGAATCATTTAGCCCAAGAGGCATGTTCCACGAGGGATGGACAGCTGAAGTTAATGATTATGCCATAGTTTGTGGTTGGGCTACTAAAGGAAAGTTATTCATTGTTGGGGATGTAGCAGGAGGTATTTTTGCCTTTGAAGGAGATACTGGGAAAATTATTTGGAAAAAAGAAAATACACACTCTGCTGGTCTATTAGCAATGTCCATTCATCCAGAAGGAGAGATTTTTGCAACTTCCGGTCAAGATGGAAATATTCAAATATATAATTGTCACGAAGGTAAAGTAATTAAAACTCTCGATCTTGGCAAGGCTTGGGTAGAGCATCTTAAGTGGTCAAATGATGGCTTATTTCTTGCAGCAGCTTCTTCAAAAAAAGTATATGTTTTTAATGAAATTGGGGAAGAAAAATGGGTATCAGATGATCATCCAAGCACAGTGAGTGCAATAAAATGGTCAAATAATAATGAGTTAGCTACAGCCTGCTACGGGAGAGTAACATTCTTTGACATAGTAAATAATAAAACGAATCAAAAGCTCGAGTGGCAAGGATCATTAGTCTCAATGGAATTAAGTCCTGATGGTGATATAGTCGCTTGCGGGAGTCAAGACAATTCAGTTCATTTTTGGAGAAGATCAACCGGAATGGATGCTGAAATGACAGGATACCCAGGAAAACCCAGTCACCTTTCTTTTGACGATAGTGGGAAATTACTGGCAACTAGTGGCAGTGAAAGAATTACAGTGTGGAGCTTTATAGGTGACGGTCCCGAGGGGACTATGCCTGGAGAGCTATGGCACCATACCGAACCTATTTCTAGCCTAGCCTTTTCAAATAAAGGCATGCTTGTAGCTTCCGGATCTAGAGATGGTTCTGTTGTCGCAAGTTTTCTAAAAAAAGACGGTAATGGTGACCCAGTTGGGGCTGCATTCGCAGGCGATTTAGTGGGTGCACTTTCGTGGAGACCTGATGATTGTGCACTAGCTGCAGTTAACGCAAAAGGTGTAGTAAATGTTTGGAAATTTAAAGTTCGTACTAATTCTTTTTGAAGGAATTTAAGCAGGAAAATAAAATAATTCAAACTACCAATAGTTAGCTTTTAAATGTCTCTCCATACAAATGACCTCGCAGTCATTATCTATCCCTTTTGGATGGATATCGCAATATGAGAGACATTGAAAATATTCGTCTATAGGATTTGATTTATCAGTTTTACTAATTTCTTTCGAATGAGTCATAAAAGATTTCCTCAATTATTTAAAATTAAGATAGACGAATTAAATATCAAAAGAAATAAGCAAAACTTACTAAAAATATCTCAAAAAAATTAGCACAATTGATTTCTACTTTCGGACATTTTTAATTAAAAAGCAATGCGTATAAAGACGGATTGTCTTAAGAGACATATTTTCCTAATTTTATATTGTTGAGTTCTAGGAGGTCTTTCAAAATGATCGATAGCCTGCCTGAAATTTCGGAATAAGCCGAACTAATTTAATTAACTGCTCCAATTATTTTTTATTAATGTCTAAGCTTCCTTCTTCTGCATCGCTTAGGTGCCCTTTAAGAAACAAGCTTAATTCTAGAGTTTTTGCCCCAGTTAAAGACAATTAGTTAATTTTGGTGAGCATTAGCTTAACAGAAGTTAGCAACAAGGATCCATGATTTAGGTGCGTTATTAACTTCAGTAAAAAATATAAGTAAGAGATAAAAGAGAGCTTACTAAATAAGCTCTCTTTTTTATAAGATGACTTTATTCTGGTTTTATAGATAATGATTAAAGCAATAAAATTTTAAAAATGGTTCGATATTATTGCCCATATTGCAATCCTAAATATCAATTTCAAAAACAATCCTCAAATGGTACTTTGATTTGTGGCTTATGTGGCGAGGATCTTGTAAAAAAACCATTTATTAGATTGAACCAGATAATTGCTTTAGTTGCCGCTTCATCATTACTTCTACCATTAATATATACTTTTATTTATTTAATTAAAAATCAAATAAATCCTCCTAATAAAAATTATCAAGCGAATAGTACTTTAATGATAATTATCAAAGAAACAATTTCATAAGACAATTTAAAAACTATGTAGAGGTTAACCTCTACATAGTGATTTATTTAAACAGGAATTTTTTTTCTCAATCTTTATTTGATCATCAATATTTTTTAATTTATTTTTATTACTTATTACTTTGTTTTTTTGTCCACAATGTTCTTTGCATCCACCATTAAATAAATTATGTGCATATAAATTAGAAGTATTCGTAAGCAATAAAAGAAAAATTATTTTATAAATTTGATAAAAATAAGACTTAATTTTTAATAACATTTTCTCAGAATTAGTAAATAATTAATACAAGTTAATAATTCCAAGGTGTGTTTATAAGACCCCAAATATCGAAGAAGAAAAATAAAACTGCAATAACAACAAGATCCCATGCTCTTTCCCTAAAAGCCCAGGGCGCAATAAAAACTTCTCCAAGTCCGTGAAGTGCCGCACCTACTGGTAGATGATCAAGGACCAACAAACTGTGAGAGAGAATAAAAAGAAAGCTTGCGAAATATCTAAAAAAAACAAATTGCCAATTACTAGAACTCATACCTTTTAGATTTTTAAAAAATATACTTCAATGATCAAAATAATGATATAGATCGAGTCAAGAGATATCATTTTTGGTAGCCATAAATACGAATAAAGATAAAAAGCTAAAGTAAAAATTATTAAATGGTGAAAAATATGTTTTCAAGTTATCAGCCTAAAAATAGTTTCGATGAATACTTTAAGGATAATGTCAACTCTGCGAGAGAAATATTGATTCCACTTCTTTCCTCTTTAGATAATATGGGTCTTGAAGAATTAAACAGGAATCATTCTGCCGCAAAAAAATTATTACTAAGGCATGGTGCAACTTTTAGATTAAACGATACTGGTCTAAAAGGTACTGAGAGAATATTACCTTTTGATCCACTTCCTAGAATAATTAGTAAAGATGATTGGGTTACCTTAGAAAAAGGACTTAAACAAAGGCTTGAGGCAATTGATTTATTCCTAGATGATATTTATAATTCTCAAAAAATAATTAATGATGGAATAATTCCAAGAGAATTAATAGAGAGTTCAGAAGGTTGGAGACCTCAGATGATAGGTTTCAAACCTCCACTAAATAAATGGTGTCAAATTTCAGGACTTGATTTAATAAGGGACAGAAATGGAGATTGGCATGTTTTAGAAGATAATTTAAGGTGCCCTTCTGGGGTTGCCTATTTTTTAGAAAATAGACTAGTTATGAAAAATATTTTTCCTAATCTTTTCTCTGGAAGAATAGTAAAACCAATTGATGAATATCCATCATATCTTTTAAAAACTCTTCAAGAACTCGCTGTTTGGACGGATACTCCCAAGATAGTTCTACTAACTCCAGGAATTTTTAATAGTGCTTATTTTGAACATAGTTATTTAGCTCAAGAAATGGGTATACAACTAGTACAGGGTCATGACTTAGTTTGTAATGATGATTATGTATATTTAAAAACTACCTCCGGATTAAAAAGAGTAGATGTCATTTACAGACGAATTGATGATGATTTCTTAGATCCTCTTAATTTCAGAAAAGATTCCTGCCTTGGTGTTAGCGGATTACTTGATGTTTTCAAGGCAGGTCATGTTGCTTTAGCAAATGCACCTGGGACTGGAATAGCAGATGACAAAATGATTTATTCTTTTGTTCCAAAAATGATTAAATATTATCTTAATGAAGAAATTATTATTAAAAATGTAGAAACGTATATTTGCCATTACCAAAAGGATCGGGAATACGTTCTAGAAAATTTATCAAAACTTGTTGTTAAGTCTGTCGCTGAAGCTGGAGGATATGGAATGTTAATTGGTCCTCACTCAACTACAAATGAAATAGATGAATTCTCTAATAAAATCAAAAAAAATCCAAGAAATTTCATAGCCCAACCAACATTAGAATTATCTACAGTGCCATCTTTATGTGATGGAGAACTGTATCCATGTCATGTTGATTTAAGACCATATATTTTGAGAGGGAAAGATTCATGGGTTAGCCCAGGTGGGCTTACGAGAGTAGCGTTAAAAAAAGGATCATTAGTCGTCAATTCATCTCAAGGTGGAGGATGCAAAGATACATGGGTTGTAGGAAAATAATATGCTTTTAAGTCGTGTAGCAGAATCTCTTTACTGGATAAATCGTTATTTAGAACGTGCAGAAAACATATCTCGTTTCGTGGAAGTAAGTGAAGCAATGTCATTAGATTGTCCACCAGGAAGTGCAGAACCCTGGCTCCCTTTAATAGATGCTTCAAGTGATAGAGAATCTTTTGATAAAAGATTCCCAGAGAAAAAACCTGATGACGTTATTAATTTTTTAATAAGAGATCGTTTAAATCCAAACAGCATTATTTCTTGCATTCAAATGGCAAGAGAAAATGCAAGACAAATCAGAGACGTCATGACCACGGAAATGTGGGAACAAATTAATATTTTATATTGGAATATGCAAGAAGGTGAAGCAATATGGAACAAACCAAGGCAAGAACAATTAAGTGAAATAAGGAGGGAATGTCAGCTATTTTATGGAATTACAGATGCGACTCTAAGCAAAGACCTTGCCTGGAGATTTAGCATTCTTGGAAGATTAATTGAGAGAGCAGACAAAACATCAAGAATTTTAGATGTTAAATATTATTTACTTCTTCCCAGTTTAGATGAACTTGGAGGAGTACTTGATGAGCTACAATGGATTGCTCTTTTACGCTCAGCTGGAGCCTATCAAATGTTTAGGAAGGCAGTGCAAAATTCTATAAAGCCTAATTCAGTTGCGAGATTTCTTTTACTTGATCCAATTTTTCCGAGATCAGTAAGATACTGCCTTGATGGAATAAGCAATACACTTAGAATGATAGATACCTCTCCATCTACAGAAAATCCTTCAGAATTAGAGTGCATGAGAGGTTTGCTTCAAGCAAAGTGGAGTTATATCAGAATTGAAGATATAATCAATCATGGTTTACATGAAGCAATTGATTCATTGCAAATGGATTTGAATAAATTAAATGATCTCATTCAAGAAAAATATTTTATTAATTAAAAAGTTTATTAATGAGAATTAAATACATTCACAAACTTGAATATAAATACGAAGAACCTATTCAATTAGGCGAGCATAGATTATGTATAAAGCCAAGGTCAAATGGATTCCAAAAGCTAAAGAATTTTGAATTAAAAATAACACCAGAACCAGAAATTATCTATCCATTACTTGCTGCCAGCGGAGAAGAGATTAATAGAATCAGATTCAGTGGATTTACGGATAATTTAATTATTGAATCAATTAGCGAAGTTGAAACTATTAAACATCCAAACATTATTGAAGGGGTTAAAAATAGAGATTTAACATTACCTTTTTGTAGAAGCATTATTAACAGAGATTTACAGGGAGCATTAGAGGGGTGGATGCCCAATGGACAGCATGATCCCTCTGCCGTAGAACTTGCCCAAGAAGCTTTAGCAGGAAGCATTAATAACGTATTATCATTTACCTACCAGCTAATAGAGATTATTCAAGATCGGGTCAAATATACCAAAAGGCATACTGGTCCAGCATGGCCGGCTAGCAGAACACTTAGAGAACGTATTGGTTCATGCAGAGATTTAGCAATGCTAATGGTTGAATCTTGTAGGTCTATTGGAATTCCAAGTAGGTTTGTAAGTGGTTATCATTTTGAAGAGCCTTTACCCACTGAGTTAGATTTACATGCTTGGGCTGAGTTATATATTCCGGGGGCTGGTTGGAGAGGTTTTGATCCAAGCGGAAAAGGATTAATAGACGAAAGATATTTAACATTAGTAGCCTCTTCCAAATCTAATTTAACTTCTGTAATTACAGGAAACTTCATAGGAAAAAATAATTTAGAAAATACTTTATCCTGGGAGATCAAACCCCTTAAAATTCAATAAAAACTAAATTTTTAATCTTTAAAAACAAGAAAAAAAAATAAATAAAAATATCTTTCTTTTTTAGTGTTAATTGATACGTTGTTAGAGAAATATATCTGTTTACATTTGTTTAATCTTTTAAGAAAATTGAACTCAAGTCTAGAAATTCCAGTTATCAAATCAAACAAATCAAAAATGTTTGAACTTATAAGCTATGAAAAATTTCGTGATACAAAAGATGTCAGGTTTTTCGATATTAGTATTAATGAATCAAATTTTAGAGATCTAGTTATTCACAGTGGTCCTGCAGTTAGTCCGCCAAATGAAGAGCAATTTAATAATTGGCAATTTTACATACATCACAATCAAGAAGATAATCTATTAGCTATCTCTGGTGGTAGAACATTTTTTCTTGTTAATTTTGGTTGGGATTATCCTTTTTATAAAGTTAGATTAGAATCTTGCGGATATATTCTAAGGATACCTAGAGGAACTTTTCATAGATCAGTATCTGACGAAAACGGTTCTATAGTTTTAAATCAAGCCATTAGAGATAAAGATGGCACAGTTGAATCTGAATTCAAGGTTACGAATAGCAAAGATAACAAAAAACTTCTTGATTGTATAACCAATCTAGAACCTAGATTTAAAATTTATAGTGTTAAATAATCTTAAAAAGGAGTTCCAAATTTACACATCAATTTAAAAAAATTATCTAATTGTTATAAAATAAAAATATTGGAATTTTTGGGTATGAAATTTTTTAGTTTTTTAAAATATTTTTTATGTATAACTTTGACTTTCTTGGTTTTATCCTCTCCAGTTTTTGCTGGGGCAAATGTAGCTGTTAAGGGCGAGGGAGATGAAGTTCCAAGTTATGTTAGAGCTAATATTACAGGATTTGATTTCCATGGAGAGGATCTTCATTTATCATCTATAGCTGGAGCTGTTGCAAGAGACGCAGATTTTAGTGATGTTGATTTACATGGAACTACATTAACTCTATCTGATTTAAAAGGTTCTAATTTAAATGGAATCGATCTGACAGATACTCTCTCTGATCGAGTTAACTTCCAAAAAACAGATCTTAGGAATGCTGTTTTAATAAATATGATTGCGTCTGGCAGCAGTTTTGCGGGAGCTCAAATAGAAGGAGCAGATTTTTCTTATGCCATTCTTGACAGTGAAGATCAAAGAAATCTTTGTGCAATTGCTGATGGGATCAATCCTACAACAGGAGTTTCAACTAGAGAAAGTCTAGAGTGTAATTAAAGATTTTAAATCATAAGTAAATTTTTTTACCGTTATCAAATTTATAAAAATTTTTTTCATCTTCTTGAAATATCATTTCTCCATTTAATTTGGATTTCTTAAATTTTGAAAGTCTTGCTCTGTGAATATTGGATTTTCTAAATATGACATTTTCTTTATCATTTTTTCCAATACTTATGTTTATATTTGGGTTTGAAAAAGTTTTTTCTTCCTCCCTTAAAAAAATTCTTTCAATATTTGATTGTTTACTCAACATTTGCTTTTTAAATTTCGTTAATTTAACGTTTTTTATTTTTTCTGAATAATTTATTTTGTAGAACAAAAAGATAATTATAAAAATTATAAAAATTAAGAATTTATTCATTACCTATTTAATTTTAATTTGAATATCTACCCCTAAGTTACTCTTAGTTGTTAATATTTCTTTTTTTAGAAATCCATAGGTAAAAATTCTTGATAATGTTTTCAAGGATTTAAAAACTAATACGAAAGTAAACAAAAAAAATATAATAAGGTTTTCAACGATAATATTTTTATTTCCATTTTTTAAATTATTCATGAAATTTTAAGTCACCTATTTTTAAATAATTTTTTTATATGGTCCAAAAAATTCACTAGCATCTCTACCTAACATTTTAGCAAGTTTTAAGCTTTTATCTATATTCCATTTTGATGCCATTCCATAAAGAATACCGGCAGCAAAAGAGTCACCACATCCATAAGAATCAATCTTTGGTTTTTTGTTTTTAAGAGCCTTATATCTTCCTCCAGGAAATATTATTCCCCCTTTCTCTCCCTCAGTTTTTATAGTGTATCTAGGCTTTTTCGATAACTCGGATAAAGAAAAAACCTCACCAGGATCAAGATTACTACCTATTAATCCATCCAATATAATATTTGACTTATTTATAGTGTCTAAACCCACTCTTGGAGTTGTACAAAGTATTGAAGCTGATCTGGCAAATTTAAAAATCTCTATATCAGATGCAGTAATGAAAATTCCGTCCATTTTTTTTAAAATGTTCCATTCTAAGTTGTCTTTATATTTTGGAGCCAACCTTTCTCCAATAACTGTAATTGCTCTCTCGCCTTTATAGTCAGTCAAACTAAATCCTCTTCTAGTAGGTTTATCACGCCATGCCACATGTAATTTCATTCCCATATTTGAAAGAATTTTGAAGCATTTATTTCCATAATAATCGTTACCTAATGCAGTAAAAAAATGAATTTGGTTTGTAGTTAATTCAGAGAGTTTTTTCGCAATAATAGAACCTCCACCAGCTGGATATTCAAGAGAATTTTCAGAATGAGAAATAACACCCGGTTTTGGTAATTGATCGACCTGTAAGAAATTTATCCACTCAACATGACCTACTACAGCAAAATTTAGGTTTCCTTTTTTAAATTTATATTCTTCAAATGTATTATTATTTTCAACAACCATAATCTCTTAAATACTATTATTAAAAAGAAATTTTTTGACAAATGAATTCATTTAACATTTTAAAAGATAATAAACAGATACTATCTTATCTTTACCTTTTTATATCTATCTTTGGTGCTGTTCTTCCTATGATGGCAAATTTTGAATTTGCTATGGAATACGGAAATAGTTTTGATATTAATAAGTTCATTGCCTTAGCTAATGTAAACCCTGCAGCTCAATCTGTTGCGAGAGATTTATTAGTAGGAGCTAGCGCTATTTTTTTATGGATGGTAAATGAATCAAAAAAATTAAATATGAAAAATATGTGGATTGTTTACCTAGGAACTTTTCTTATAGCATTTGCATTTTCTGCACCTTTTTTCTTATTTCTAAGAGAGAGAAGAATTATTGAATTAGAGAAAAATTTAATTTAAAAGATTAATTAAAATACTTTCTTAATAAGAAATCCAAAAATCATAATGCAAGAAATTGAAATAGATAACCAGATAATTGAAGCATAACCAAATAGATCTAATATGATTCCCGAAATAAATGGTCCAAAAAAATAACCCATAGCAAAACATTGTGATAATAAAGCAAGAGCAAAACCTTTATCCTTTGAGGGAGCTATTCTGAAAACTAAATCTGTTGAAGTTGGAAGAAATGAAGCAGTACCTAAACTAACTAATAACAATGAAAAACAAATTAAATAAAAAGCTGTAATATTTAAATAATTAGAAATAAATAATATAAATGTAGCGAAAGAGAAGTTTATTAAACTAAATTTCAATCCAAATAATCTACCTTTCTTTGATATCCAAGAACCCACAGGCCATTGTAAAAATAATAACAAAATCAACTGAATGGAAATCATAAGACTTGTTATTTCCTTATCTAGTGCATTCCTATGTACTCCCCCTTTAACAAGATCCAAAGGTAAAGTTACTTGAATCAAAGCCAGCGAAGTAGTTATCAATAATATAGATAAAATTATTATTGAGGAATTCCTATTCCACCCAAATTGTCCCTCGTTAATTGGATCTACAAATTTTTTTTGGAAAGTCTCTAAAATTCTTGAGATAGAAGAATTATTTCTCGAAATTAAATAAACAATAGCGAACATACAAAAAATATCATTTACAAATATTGATTTTGAGTAAAAAAAATTAGTCATAAAACCGCCTATTAATACCCCTAAAAATATTCCTAAAGCCTCCGAACTTCTAACAAGAGAATAAGCTTTTCGTGTTTCGATCGGATGACAGAAACAAGGTACTCCAAACTCGGCAGCAGGCCAATATATTCCTGCTGCGGCTCCAACAAATGATTGTCCAATTATGTAAAAAAATGTATCTCTTGAAAAAATAAGGAATAAGCTTGCAGCAATACTTAGTATTGATGAAGCAATTAATGGGAATTGTATTTTACCTGTTTTATTTAGATAATTACCGGTAAAGAATCTTGTCAAGGTGCCAATTATTGCCGAGATAGTAAATCCCAAGCCTATATTTGTTGCCGATAATCCAATATTATTGAAAATGAGTGATGTTAAATAAATAACACCTCCTGCTCCAAAGGCAGCATAAAATCTTATCTTGGTAATTAACCTCAAAGGATATGGAAATTGAATCCACCAATTTTTGCTTATTTGAAAACTATTTGGACTAATCACAAGTGAAATTCATTTTTATAATTTTTTTAGGTTTTTTTGGTTTATTTCTTAATAATGGTTCAAAAGCTGCTGAAAAGATAAATATTAAATTTGAAGAGATGAAAATCCCTCTTACTATAGACCAATTATCAAAATTAGAAAAATACAAAGATGATTCAACAGAATTAATAGATTGGTTAAAAAATAATGGATTAATAAAAGTTTTTGAATTATCTAAATTTCTAGAATTTCCAATTTTCAAGGAAGAAGGATTGAACAGAGAAGTATTAAGAAGTTGGGTAGGGCGTAAAATCCTAACAGAACTAAGTAAAACCATTTCAGTTCCTAATGACAATAATGGGATAGAAATTTTCAATACTATAGAAAATTTGTTAGATCAAAAAAAAGCAGTTTCAACTTTAGACATCATAAAGGCAATACCCTCAAAAGAGATTAATTTAGATATTGATAATTTGATTTTAATAATTTCATCATGGAAAAATGAATTAGCAATGCAACAAGGTCTTATATCGAAATTAAATAATCTTGAGAATGTTAATGAAGACAACTTTAATAAAAGTGAAGATAATTTCACTTCAGATCTTATTAAGAAAAATAAAAAAGTTTATGCTCCTCACCGAGTAGAACCATTTGAAGTTGAACTATGGAAAAGTAACAAAAAAAATTATGATAAAGAACTGATAATTTTTATGCCTGGTCTTGGAGGCGAAATAAATAATTTCAAATGGATAGGAAACGAGTTAACTAAAAGAGGATGGCCAATAGTATTTATAGATCATAGAGGAAGTAATTTAAAAGCATTTAAAGAAGTAATAGAGGGTAAAGAAGCCATCCCAGGGAGTGTTGACTTTTTCTTGTATAGATTAAAGGATTTAGATGCTGTATTAAAAGCTCATAAAAATGGAAAATTTGGTTTACCAAATGATTCTTATATCTTGATGGGGCATTCACTTGGAGCTTTAATAGCACTTTTATATGAGAGCAATAAACCAATCGATCAACTTGAAGAAAGATGTGATTCAGCATTAAAAGACTTTGCAGTTACGAATTTATCAAAATTACTTCAATGTCAATTAAGTGAAATTCCACTTTATGAGAAAAATAACGTTAATAAGGCAACTGCAATAATAGGCTTTAACTCTTTTGGCAGTTTATTATGGCCAAAAGATTATAGTTCTGGGATAAAAATACCAACTCTACTTATAGGTGGTACATATGACCTTATTACGCCTTTAATTAGTGAACAATTTATAGTTTTTTCCGCCTTAAATAATCCATCAAATAGGTTTCTAATTATTGAAGGGGCGAGCCATTTTTCGCCAATCAGAATAAAAAATAGTTACATAAAAAATAGTGATCTCTTCAAAATAGATAAATCTTTTATCGGTTCAGATCCAATTTCAGTACAAGATTTATCTTCAAAATATATACTTAAATTTATAAAAAATATTAAGGTTAAAGAGAGTCCAAGTTTAATTAAAAATCAAAGAGAGATGGGACTTGATTTCCATCTTTTAGATCTTGAAACCATAAAAGAAGTTTCAAAAAATCAGTACTCTATTCTTGGATCTAAATAGGCAATTAAAATATCTACAAAGAGATTTAAAGAAACTATAAGCATAGAAGTAAAAATTACAATGCCTTGAACCAAGGTATAGTCTCTCTGAGAAATTGCTTCATGTAATCTTAAAGCAATTCCTGGCCATGAAAAAGTTACTTCAAACAAAAGAGCACCTCCTGCCAAGGAAGCCATTGTCAAACCAGAAATAGTGACAATTGGCAATAGAGCATTAGGTAAAGCATGATTTAAAAAAATTCTTTTCCTAGATATTCCCCTGCAAATAGCTGCATTTACATAATCACTTTTTAATGTCTTTTCTAAATTTACTCTTAATGAACGGCTGAATATACCACTCAAAAGAAGGCCAAGTGTAATGGAAGGAAGTGCGAGATGATAAAGGCTATCTTTAAAAGCAATAATATTATTTGAAAGAATACTATCTAAAACTAGGAAACCTGTAATTTGAGGTTGTTCCTGGAAGATTGGAAATCTACCTCCAATTGGGGAAATATTAAAAAACACAGAAAATAATAATTGCGCTAACATCGCTCCCCAAAAAGGTGGGATCGCATAAGTGGCAATTCCTAATATTCTCGCAATATAATCAGTCTTTTTACCTCTTTTTCTTAAGCTAATTAATCCCAATGGGAATCCTATTAATATGGCACTTAATATTGAAAAAAAACCAAGCTCAAGACTTGCAGGCAAAGACTTAAGAATAATATTTAGGACTGGCTCTTGGGTACTAAGAGATTGGCCAAAATCTAAGTGCAATATATTTTTTATATATATAAAATATTGATTTATTAAAGGTTCATTTAGACCCAATTTATTTCTCAGAAATTCCCTTGAAACCTCATCGGCGCCAGATCCAAGTATGGCATCGACAGGGTCGCCTGGTGCAACTCTTAATAAAATAAATACTAATGAAGAAATTATCCATAACATTATTGGTATTAATGAAATTTTTTGTAATGAATAATTTAGTAGTTTATTAAAGTTTCTACTCATAAATTAACTTAAGATCACTCAATGAGATTATTCCTGCACCATTAAAAATAGGTTTTGATATTTTACTTTGAGACCATGCTTTTTGAGAGGATATCCAAATAGGAATATAAGGGATTGAATTTGCTGCTATTTTTTCAATTTCAACAAGTTTTTCTAACCTTTTAATTCCACTTATTTTTTCACTCTCAAGAAATAAACTTTTCACTTTATCAGATCCCCAAAAACTACCACTGTAAACAGATTCTCCTTGTTTACATATGCCATCAACTATTTCATTACAGCTTAAAAGGGGGGTGAGATAGGCTTCTGGATCTGAATAAGCTCCAGTCCAATCGAGAATGACTGCAGTATAGATCCCTAAACTTAGATTCTTATAAACTGTTGTAGATTCAACTCCGTTTAGTACAACATCAATACAATCTTTCAAAGAATTTTTTATTTCTTCCTGCCACGTCAAGGCAATAAGTTTATCAGCTGGTACATTCGATCTATAAGTAAGGGGTATTCTCAAAATGTTTCCATTACAATAATTTTCTTTTTGCAATAACCTTCTCGCTTCTAAATAATCATATTTAGGCCACACTTCTTTATTATCTTTTTTTAATATTGGAGGAATGATCGATCTAGATGGTTTCCTTAATCCATAACTTACTTTGTCACTAATTAATTTCCTATTGATACTTTTTGCCAAAGCCATTCTTAAATTAAGATTACTTAAAGGATAAGAACTAGTTTTAAGGCTTATAAAACTTAATTCGGTGAAAGGGCTATTACCTTCTTTAAACTGTTTATTCCTACTTAAATTATTTAAACTTTTTCTCTGACTATCATCAATTGAATTTGATAAGAGGACGTCAATTTGCTTACTTTTTAAAGCACCAAAAAGAGAAGATGAATTTGAATATCCCACAAAATTAATGCCATTATTTAAGGGCTTTTCACCCCAATAATTCAAATTTGGATCAATTGATTGAACTTCATTAGAAAAACTGGTTAGTACATATTTGCCAGTACCAACGAATTTCTCATTTAAAAACTTATCAGAATATTCTTTGTAAAATGAAGGAGATATTGGAGTTAAATTTACTGATGTAAGTAAACCATTTAAAGAACTTGATGGTTTATTTAAATTTATTATGACTGAATATTCACTTGGCGTTTCTATTGATTTAATCTTATTTCCTAAAATATAATTCATAGTTCCAATTCTTTTGAATCTATTAAAAGTAAACTTTATTGCATTTGAGTTAAATGAAGTCCCATCGTGAAAAAAAACATTTTTTCTTAAATTAATAGTTATTTGAAGTCTATCTTTTGAAATGATTGGCATCCCCGAGGCCAATTGAGGTGTTAATTCTCCGTTAGAATCTAATTCATACAATGTATCTCCAAGAGAACTGATTAATTGAATTGCTTTTAGAGTATTAGCTCTAGCTGGATCTAGAGATTCAATCTTTCCAGAACTTGCTACTATGATTTTTTTTGATATTCTTTTTGAACCGCAAGAATTCTGTAAAAAAGAAATTAAAATAATAAATATTGATAAAAGAACTTTTTTTTTCATATATTTAAATACTTAATTAATCTTTGATTGTTTTGAACAAAAAACTTGTAATGTTATTTGATTTATTTCTAAAGCGAATGTTTTTTTAAAATCACAAGCAAAAGGCCACTCCCTAACCCAACAAATTTTTTTTTCAATATTTAAACCAATTACTTGAAAAGTCTTATTGCTATTTTTAATTTTTACACAAGCCCCTTTGTAAAGATCTTCAGAACAAATTAAATTATTTTTTTGAATTTTATTAACTAATAGTTTTGAATTAATCATTAAGTTACTTAAACCTAAGACTTACTTTCTTCGGTTTAACAAGCTATTAAGAAATTTGCAAACTATTTCTTTAAATGCAACTTAATTGACTTGCGATAGTTTTGACTTCATGAAGCGAATTTATTTCATCTTTTGATTTATCAAAATTTCCATTATTCACCTCATGAGTTATAACAACAATTTCAGCTTCGTCCTCAGTTACATCTAGTTGAACAATTGATTCGATCGATACATTATTATTTCCAAAAATATCTCCAATCTTTCCAATTACGCCAGGACTATCAGAACAAATAATTCTAAGGTAATTTTTTTTATTTATTTTAGAAGATTCTATTATATGACAGTTTCTCCAGAAATCAAAAGATAATAATGGATCGATTGAGTTATTATTTTTTAGAGTTGTTGCATGCAGATTTAATATATCTGATACTACTGATGCAGCAGTTGGACCACTCCCTGCACCTGGACCATACAACATTATTTCTCCAAGAGGATCAGCCTCTATCAATAATGCATTATTAACTCCCATAACTGTTGCTAATGGATGAGATTTTGGAATCAAGGAAGGGCCTACCCAAATATTCAAAGCAAGTGAATCATTACTATTAATTTTTTGCCTTTCGGAAAGAGCCAAAAGCTTTATTTCAAATCCTAATTTATTCGCATATTCGATATCCTTTAGATTAATGCTACTAATTCCCTCTGAATGTATTTCATCTCGTTTTATTTTACCTCCAAATGCGAGTTCACTAAGAATAGAAATCTTATCAGTAGCATCATGCCCCTCAACATCTGCCGTTGGATCTAATTCTGCATAACCAAGGGTTTGAGCCAATTTTAATGTTTCCTTATAATCAGCTTTTTCTTTTGCCATCTTTGAAAGAATAAAATTCGTTGTGCCATTTATTATCCCCACCATTTTTTTAATGCTGTTACTTTTTAATGATCTTTTTAATGGTTCAATTATTGGAATCCCTCCGCAGACTGCTGCCTCTGACAATATATAAACTTCTTCTTTAGCAGCAGTTTTATATATTTCTTCCCCATGTCTGGCAATGACTGCTTTATTTGCTGTAACAACAGATTTACCTGATTTTAATGATCGCATAATAATAGTTTTAGCCAAATCAACTCCTCCCATCACTTCAACAATTACATCGATGGAGGGGTCATTAATTAATTCAAATGGATCATCAGTTAATAAGTTATTATCTAGCTCAATATCCCTTTTTTTACAAAGATCTTTAACTGCTATTTTTGCAATTTCTATTTCTTTTAGAATTGGATGTGAATCAACTTCAGAACTTAATATTTTATAAATACCTGAACCTACAGTTCCAAAACCTACGATGCCAATTTTACATTTTCTCATTTTTTATTTCTTTTTAACTTTGAGTTTAATTTTATATTATTAGGCCTACAAAAATTCATTTGCTTGAGACTGCATTTTCAATAATATGTTTAAAAAACCATTTGATCGTGAAGGGGTTAAGCTTGCTTTTAAACCAGTATCTTCTATAAATTTATTATCTATTTCAACAACTTCATTTGGTGTCAGTTCATTTAATCCACTAATAAGAAATGCCAATAAACCCTTTGTTATGAGAGCATCAGAATATCCTTCCCAAAATAATTTACCAGCTTTAATAGTTGCCTTAACAAAAACCTCTGAAACGCATCCCTTAACCTTATTCTCTTCAACAAGGATATTATTTTCTGGTTTTTTCAATTTTTTGCCCAACCACAAAATGTACTCATATTTTCTTTTTGGATCTTCTGATTTCTTCAACTTTTCGACTAAATTCGATAAATTACCATATTTTTCTTGATTTTCCATTTCTAAAACTATTAATAAACAACCTATAGATTTTTAATTATACAAACATTTCTTTTTCTGTGATAAAGCCTGACAAAGGAATATCCCATTCAGCTCTCGTTAAAGGGGCTTCACTCAAGCAGTCAGAGGTCAATACTCCAATACATGGGACCTCCCTCCAATTTTCATCACTCCTTAATTTATCAAAATAGCCTCCTCCATAACCTAATCTTATTAAATTTTTATCAACAGAAAGACAAGGTACAAGTATCATGCTTATCTCCTTGTGACTTAATGAAAATGAGTTATTTGGACTTAGTATCCCTTCAGAGTCTTTAGTAAGAGGACTTTCATCCCATGGATAAAATAACAACTCTTTTTTATTTTTACATCTAGGCAAAGCTAGAGGAGTTATTTCTTTAAGACTTCTGATATCTACTTCATTTTTTAGAGGCCAATATATTGCTATATAACCAATATTTTTATCTTCCTTCACAAATGAATCAACATAAATTTTTACATTCTTTTCTACATTTCCCATTTGATTAAGTGAACTTTTATCTCTAAGCTTTCTAAACATGTCCCTCTCTAGTTTCTTTTTTTTTAAAATAGACATATTGATTTCAGTTAAAGCCTTCTTCATTTAGTTTTGTGAGTGCGATGGCCAATGCATCCGCTGAATCATCAGGTTTTGGAGGCTTTTTAAGTTCTAATTCATTCATCACAGAATCAAGAACTTCCTTTTTTGATGCTTTTCCAGACCCAGCAATAGTTAATTTTATCTGAGCAGGGGCATATTCACTAACATGAATTTTTTTTGAGGCTAAGACCATCATAATCACACCTCTAGCCTGAACAACGCTGATAGTAGTACTTGATCTATAAAAGAAAAATTTTTCTACCGCAGCTATATTTGGATTCCAATGATTAATTAATTCATTAAGATCGTTGAATATCTCATAAAGTCTATCTTCCTCTTTTTTATCTTTACCTGTCTCAATAACTCCACAATCTAATAATATTTTTTTTTCATTTTCTATTTCGATAATTCCATAACCAACTCTTGCTAATCCAGGATCAATTCCAATTATTCTCACTTTAATTAAGCTTCTGCAGACAATTGAAACTTTGAAAGATTTTCTTTTTCATCTAAATCAAAAACTTTACAAAAAGCTTGAATAACTCTTTCACCTGAATCAACTTGCTCTAGCGGATCTTTTCTTAGCCTATGTCTTAAAGAGCAAGAAATAACCCTTGCTATGTCATCTTCTTGCACTTCAGTTCTACCCTCAAATGCTGCAATTGCCCTTGCCGATCTATTTGTAACAATATCTCCACGTAAACCATCAACATCAAGTTCTCCGCAGATTGCAGAAATATTCAATCTAAGGTCATCGTCCATTTTGACAGAATTTAATATCTCTTGCGCTTTAATAACCTTTTGTTGAAGTTCATCCTGCTGTTTCTCAACACTCAATGAAAACTCATCAGGATTATCATCAAAAGAAGTCCTTTGATCTACTACCTGAACTCTTAATTCAGCATCTCTAACTGTCTTTACCTCAACACTCATTCCAAACCTATCTAATAATTGAGGCCTTAATTCTCCTTCTTCTGGATTACCTGAACCAATAAGAACAAACCTCGCAGGATGTCGAACCGAGACTCCCTCTCTTTCAACTGTATTCCATCCGGAAGCAGCCGAATCTAAAAGTACGTCAACTAGATGATCATCAAGTAAATTCACTTCATCAACATATAGTAAACCCCTATTCGCTTTTGCCAATAAACCTGGTTCAAATGCCTTAACACCTTCACTCAAAGCTTTCTCTATATCTATAGTTCCACAAAGCCTATCTTCAGTAGCTCCTAATGGTAAGTCAACCATAGGCACTTGTTTTTGAACACTTTCTATATTTTCTCCTTGAACAATTTTTTCCAAAACTTCTTTACTCTGCAAATCAGGATCAATTAAAGAACTATTATATGGATCGTCTTTAACGACGTCTATTGCTGGCAACAAATCAGCTAAGGCTCTAATTGTAGTTGATTTTCCAGTCCCTCTATCACCCATTATCATCACTCCTCCAATTCTTGGATCTATAACATTTAATAAAAGAGCTAATTTCATTTCCTCCTGACCAATTACAGCTGTAAAAGGGAAAACCCGTCTTTTCTTTGTTGAAGTCACAATTTTAGTTTTCTTTGATATACAAATAATCAATAGATGCTACTTCAGAAAATGTTTTTAGTAAATATCCTTATCAAATTTAACGACAGAGAAATCAAATTTAATTTAATTTAAAAGTTTCTAATTTTTTTTGGAATTATTCAAAAACCATTTTATTTGATGGACAATTCCTCTTAAAACATTTATTTCGTGCATTGATGTATTAGCCCTCAAAATGTAATTCTTGAATTTACTTATTTTTTTTTTGGAGGTATGTTTTAAAAGATATCCAACTCCCAAAAGCATTTCCTCTATCTCATTAAATGAATCTTGTATTTGTTTTGATGATGCAAGATTAAAAACTTCTAATTCCCTATTAAGATTTTTTATAGAAGCCTTATTTAATTCATACAAAACTATTGAAACTGCATGAGAAATATTTAATGAGGGATTATCCTGAGAAGTTGGGATATTAAAAGTCTTATTTGCCAGAAGCAATTCATTATTAGTTAAACCTCTATCCTCTCTACCAAATATAATTGCCAAATTATTTATCTTTTTAAAGGATAAAGTCCAATCAAATATATCTTCAGAGGATTCGAAAAAAGAATCTTTACTTACATCAATCCTTCCACAAGATGCTAAAACTAAATCACAATCAAAAATTGCTTTTTCAAGATCATCAAAAATATTACAATGCTCAAGAAATTTCTGACCTTTAAGGGCCATCTTTTTTGCTTCTAAAGAATATATATCGCATTTTGGAGAAACAATTCTTAATTCGTCGACTTCAAAGTTGGAGCATAATCTTGCAACACTCCCAACATTTAAGGGGCCATTTGGTTCAACTAATATAACCTTTAAATTCGAAAAATTTCTTTTCATAGTCATTCAAGACTATGAAGATATTCTAACAAATTAGACATATTCTCAGGATCAATTTCAAAACTTGGCATAGGAGGAGTTAGGCCTCCAGTAACTTGTTTTATTATCTCTTTATCATTCAAACGATGAGTTATCGAGTGTAGGTCTGGGCCCACTAATCCTCTTGCTGTAATTCCATGGCATCCAACACAATTCATCTTAAAAAGGGCATCTCCATCCTTAACAGATCCATTAAGCCCAAGAGTTTCAACAATATATTTATTATTCTCGTGATAGTTAAAGAAAATTATTAAAAAACATATAAATGAAACTAAAAAAACAATTAAAAACTTTTTCAAGAATGCTCTTTTATGATCAGTTTCTACTGCAGATGATGAAGATGTTGACACAAAAAAAAGTCTCTATGTAACAATTGTGTATAAGAATATCAAAAAAGGCAAAAATGATCGAACCTCTTCTGTGTGGAATTGTTTTAGGGTTAGTTCCAATAACTCTTCTTGGATTGTTTGTAAGTGCATGGAATCAATACAGAAGAGGTTCAGGGATGTTGGACCTTGATTAAAAATGTTAATCTTGATTGCCCATAATTTCTGACATCTACAGTTTCCCATAAAGTACTTTTATTAATAAATAATTTTGGAGAATGTTCACAAATAACTATTGAATCTTTTTTTAAAAAATTACATTGAAATATCTGATTCAAAACTAGCTCATAGAAATTAACATCATATGGAGGGTCTAGATAAACAAAATCAAATTTTAATTTATTTAAATCCATAATTTTAGAAGATAAGTTTCTCTCGAAATTTGGTTTTGTCCAGTTCAAAACATCATTACAAATAACATCAATATCATTTTTTCTTTTATCTATGCCCTGCAATGAAAGTATATTTTTCAAGCAAATTTTTGAGTTGTTTTTATTTTTTTCAATTGCAACAATTTTCTTTGCCCCATGATTATATGCTTCGCAAGATATAGCTCCAGTCCCACTAAACAAATCTAACCAGTTACTATTTTCAACCTTATTCTTCAATATATTAAATATAGCCTCTCTAACCCTCAAAGTTGTTGGTCTTGTATAAACATTATTTGGACCAAAGAGTTTTTTACCACCTATTAATCTTAAGTTTGTCTTCATCAAGTAATTATTAGTTATTTAATATTACTAAGCCATCTTCTCAAAAGTTTTTCACCTGTTTTACCAGACTTTTCTGGATGAAATTGACAAGCCAATAAATTATCAATTTCAATAATCGCTGTTAATTTTTTAGAACCATAATCAACTTGAGCTGCAATAATATTTAAGTCATCTGGAATTGCATGATAGGAATGTACAAAATAAACCCAATTATCTATTTCTTTTAGTTCTACTAAAGTATTCGGTTTAGTAGGCAAAAGTTGGCACCAGCCCATGTGTGGGATTCTATGGTTAACCACATTAGGAATTTTTTTTATTTTTCCTTTCAGAATGCCTAGTCCTTTAACTTTACCTTCGTCACTGGATTCAAAAAGAAGCTGAAGGCCTAAACAAATCCCCAAAAAAGACTTCCCACTTTTAATCCAATTTTTCAAATCAGATATTAAATCCGTATTTGTAAGATTAATAATCGCAGGATCAAATGCACCAACCCCAGGAAGTATTATCGCCTTACAATCTTTTGTTTCTTTAAAATTTTTAATTAATATTATTTCTTCTCCTAGACTTTCTAGAGATTTTGTTACGGAATGAATATTACCCATTCCATAATCTATAAGTCCTATTTTATGCAAAGCTGTTTATTTTATAAATGCTTAGTTAGAGTGCTTGACAGAGTTGCTTTTGGTACAGCTCCCACAACGGTATCAACCTTTTGACCACCTTTGAATATCATTAACGTTGGAATACTTCTAATTCCGTATTGACTTGCAACATTTGGATTCTCATCAGTATTTAATTTGAAAACTTTAATTTTCCCTTCAAAGTCTTTTGAAATTTCTTCTACAACTGGTGCAACCATCCTACATGGACCGCACCATGGTGCCCAAAAATCTACCAATACTGGTAAATCACTTTGTAGTACATCTTTGTCAAATGAAGAATCAGTTACGGCTGGAGCTGATGACATAATTTAAGTATTCCTTTTAGAAAATTTAGCAGGCAATTCTTTTTAGTGATGGTTTCATTACAGATAAAATAATATAAGTAACAAAATATCTAAAAAAGCCCGATTAATCGGGCGATTTAGTGTGTGAGGAGTATGGGGTTGCCCCCATCATTTAATAATAACTCTAAATGCGAAATTTGTTCAGTTTAAAGCTTAATTTACCAAGATTTAACATTTTGCTTTAAGTAATCTATTTACCCATTCCAAGTTGCTGAGCTTTTTGATAAACCTTACCCTCTGTAAGAAGAGATGGCGCAATAACTATTTCTACCTCTTGCATCTCTTTGATATTTTTAGCCCCAAGAGTGCTCATTGATGTTCGTATAGCTCCAAGCAAATTATGTGTCCCGTCATCAAGCAATGCAGGTCCTTTAATTATCCTTTCTAAAGATCCCGTAGACCCAACTTCAATTCTTGTTCCTCTCGGCAAAATAGGACTTGGTGTGGCCATACCCCAGTGAAACCCCTTACCTGGAGCATTTGAGGATTTAGCTATAGGTGAGCCAATCATTACAGCATCAGCTCCACACGCTAAACATTTACAGATATCTCCGCCCGTCACAATTCCTCCATCTCCAATGATGGGGATATAACGACCACTTTCTTTAAAGAAATCGTCTCTTGCTGAACTACAATCAGCAATTGCGGTTGCTTGAGGAATTCCAATTCCTAGGACCCCTCTTGAGGTACATGCAGCACCAGGGCCGATACCAACCATTAATCCTGAAACTCCAGCTTCCATAAGAAGCTTAGCAACTTCGTAAGTAACACAATTACCAGCCACGACAGGGACTTTCATAGATTTGCATAGATCTTGAATGTTTAAGGTTGCCTTTCCTTCCATACCAATATGCTCAGTTGAAACTACTGTGCCTTGAAGGAAAAATAAATCTAATTTAGAATTATTAAGTGTTTCTTGAAATTTAATAGCCGCTTGAGGAGTTCCACTAAAAGCAGCTATACCCCCTTTTTCTTTGACCTCATTTATTCTCTTTGAAATCAATTCTTTCTTGATAGGTTCACTGTATATCTTCTGCATTAACGGAACAAAATCATTCTTCCCAACTGATGCAATTCTATTTAATATTTCATCAGGATTTTCATATCGTGTTTGAATTCCCTCCATATTAATGACCCCTAGGGCACCTAATTTTGCAAGTTCTACAGCCGTATCTACGTCAACAACGCTGTCCATTGCACTCGCTACAATAGGAACCTCTCTCTTTAAATCACCTATTAACCAGGAAGGATCTGTCAAATCATAATCCAGTGTTCTCTTGCCAGGGACTAAAGCTATTTCATCAATTCCATAGGCCCTTTTGACTCTTTTGTTTAAACCAAGTTCAATATTCACGAAATTTTTCTTTTATTTTGATTAAGTTAACAACTAAAGGGGTAATAAGCCAAGGTTTATTCAAAAACAATAGTTTTTTTTTTAATTTGTGTGTAAATGTGAGTATTTGGCAATTAAAATTACCTTTTTTTTTATTCATTATGACGATCAGCGATTATTATTAAAAAAAGGATTTTTATATGTCTGATATTGTTGATTCAGGAAATTCTGGATTAAGCGAAGATAATGATCGAATTATTCAAACCGACTTAAGAAATGAGATGTCGCGCTCATACCTAGAGTATGCAATGAGTGTCATAGTTGGGCGCGCCCTCCCAGATGCAAGAGATGGATTAAAGCCGGTACATAGAAGAATACTTTATGCAATGTATGAACTAGGTTTGACTAGCGGTAGGCCATATAGAAAATGTGCAAGGGTTGTTGGAGAAGTACTTGGTAAATACCACCCCCATGGTGACACTGCTGTCTATGATGCTTTGGTTCGGATGGCTCAGGATTTTTCTATGAGGATGCCACTTATAGATGGTCATGGAAACTTTGGTTCTGTAGATAACGACCCTCCCGCAGCAATGAGATATACAGAATCTCGTCTACAGTCTCTTACAGATGAGAGTTTACTAGAAGATATTGAATCTGAAACTGTAGATTTCGCTGATAACTTTGACGGTTCTCAGCAAGAACCTACAGTGCTACCTGCGAGAATCCCACAACTACTTTTAAATGGATCATCAGGAATAGCAGTAGGAATGGCGACTAATATTCCTCCTCATAACTTAGGTGAATTAATCAATGGTCTAAGATCAATAATTAAAAACCCTTCGCTTGAAGATAGAGAGCTTTTTGAACTAATTAAAGGCCCTGATTTCCCTACTGGTGGACAAATCTTAGGAAGAGATGGTGTCAGAGAAACCTTTAAAACAGGAAGAGGTTCTATAACTATGAGAGGTGTAGCAAATATTGAGCAAATTAAATCTACAGGCAGGGCAGAGAAAGATGCGGTAATAATTACAGAACTACCTTTTCAAACTAATAAAGCGGGCTTGATAGAGAGAATTGCAGACTTGGTTAATGAGAAAAAATTAGAGGGCATTTCTGATATTAGAGACGAAAGTGATAGGGATGGAATGAGAATTGTTATCGAACTTAAAAGGGATGCCTATCCACAAGTAGTTTTAAATAATTTATTTAAGTTAACACCTCTACAAAATAATTTTAGTGCGAATATTCTAGCCTTAGTGAATGGAGAACCTACAACGCTCTCACTTCGAAAAATGTTAGATGTATTTTTAGATTTTAGAGTAGAAACAATAAGGCGAAGAACTGGTTTTTTATTAAAAAAGGCAGAAGAAAGAGATCACATTGTAAAAGGCCTTTTATTAGCCTTAAGTGCTATGGATGAAATTATAAATCTAATAAGATCGGCGAAAGATACAATTACAGCTCGAGAAAAATTACAAACTGATCATGAGTTATCTTCGACGCAAGCAGAAGCAATTTTGCAAATGCAGTTAAGAAGATTAACAGCCCTAGAGGCTGACAAAATAAGAGGGGAACATGATGAATTAACCCAGAAAATCAACCAATATCAACAGATATTGAATAGTAAAGAAAGAATTCTTGAAATTATTCTTGAAGAGCTTAATAAAATAGATGAAAGATTCTCTTCTCCAAGAAAAACAGAAATCCTAGATTTAGGTGGTGGTCTAGACGATATTGATCTTATAGCCAATGATAGATCAGTAGTTTTATTAACTGAAGCAGGTTATTTAAAAAGAATGCCTGTAAATGAATTTGAATCTACTAGTCGCGGATCAAGAGGTAAAGCTGGCACAAAGACCCAGGAGAATGATGATGTAAAATTATTTATAAGCTGTAATGATCACGATACTCTTTTACTTTTCAGCGATAGAGGTGTAGCTTATGCCCTCCCAGCATATAGAGTTCCTATGAGTAGCAGAACAGCGAAAGGTACTCCATCAGTTCAACTTCTCCCAATCCCAAGAGAAGAAAAAATAACTTCACTAGTTGCTGTTGATTCTTTTGTTGATGATCGTTACTTACTAATGCTAACTAAAGCTGGCTATATAAAAAGGACGGCACTTTCTGCTTTTTCGAAGATCCGTTCAAATGGTTTAATTGCAATTAATCTTGAGGATGGAGATGCCCTAACTTGGGTAAGGTTATCAAAAGAGGGTGATAGTGTTTTAATTGGATCAAAAACAGGAATGGCGATTCATTTCAGACTAGATATTAATGAATTAAGGCCTTTAGGCAGGACCGCAAGAGGTGTTAAATCAATGAACTTGAGAGAAGGAGACAGCCTAGTTTCCATGGATGTTTTACCATCTAATTTAGTTGATAAATTGGCTAAAATTGAAAACCTCACTGAAGAAATTGATGACAATGTTGAGGAGAACTCATCAGACGGTCCTTGGGTATTAATAGCAAGTGCATTTGGATTAGGTAAGAGAGTACCTGTAACTCAGTTTAGATTACAAAAAAGAGCAGGAATGGGTTTGAGAGCAATAAAGTTCAGAATTAAAGATGATGTACTGGTTTGTTTAAAGGTTTTTGGCGAGGGCGAAGAATTACTTCTTGTGACCGAAAAAGGTGTGATAGTAAGAACAAATGCAGATAAAATCTCTCAGCAATCCAGAGCGGCTACTGGAGTGAAATTACAGAGATTAGACGAAGGTGATCATTTATCGGAAGTGGTATTAGTTCCTCGTGAACAAATAGAGGAAACAGACCAACTTAACCCAGCCGAAGAGAATTGAAAGATAAACGGTTAATTAAATAATATGGAAATACTTGATATTTTAATTTTAGGCTCCGGTCCTGCAGCATTATGTTTAGCTTCAGAATTAGCCAAGCAGAATTTGAATATAAAGGGAATATCTACTAAATCTCCAAATGAAAAATGGGAGAATACATATGGCATATGGGCATCTGAACTAGAGGAGCTAGGATTAGAGTCTTTATTATCTCATCGCTGGTGTAAAACTGTTAGTTTTTTTGGGGATGGCGAAAACCAAGAGGGAGATAATCCAACAAAACATAATTATGATTATGGTTTAATAAATCAAGAAGCCTTTCAAAATGAACTTTTAAAAAACTGTAAAGGTATTGAATGGTTGAATGAAACAGCAAAAGACATTAAAGAAAAAAACAAACTATCTGAGGTAATCTGTTTTTCAGGTCTTAGAATAAAGGCAAGATTAGTTATCGACGCAAGTGGTCATAAAAGCAATTTTATAAAAAGACCATTTCAAAATGAAATCGCTCAACAAGCTGCTTATGGAATTGTTGGTAAATTTTCGTCGCCACCTGTTAATAAGGAAGAATTTGTTTTAATGGATTTTCGTCCCAATCATTTAAACGATGAAGAAAAGTTATCCTCCCCTTCCTTTCTTTATGCAATGGATTTAGGAAATGAAACTTTTTTTGTTGAAGAAACCTCATTAGCAAGTTATCCTGCATTATCTCAAGAAAATCTAAAAAAAAGACTTTTTAAAAGACTAAATAGTAAGGGTATTAAGGTAAGTGAAATTTTTCATGAAGAGAATTGCCTTTTCCCAATGAATTTACCCCTCCCATTTAAAAAACAATTTGTACTTGGTTTCGGAGGGGCTGCAAGTATGGTTCATCCTGCATCAGGATATATGATCGGATCTTTATTAAGAAGGGCTCCACTCCTCGCAGAAAAATTAGCAATCTTTTTAAAAGAACCTCATCTAACTTCTCTAGAACTAGCTACAAAAGGCTGGGATATCCTATGGCCTTACGAGTTAACACAAAGACATAAACTTTACCAATATGGTCTTAGAAGATTAATGAGTTTTGACGAAAGTAGATTAAGAAGCTTTTTTTCAAATTTCTTTAGATTATCGACCAATGAATGGGTGGGTTTTCTTACTAATACACTTCCACTTCCAAAACTAATTTATGTGATGAGTAAGATGTTTATAAATTCACCTCTAAAAGTAAAACTAGGAATGCTTAAATTAAATTAGTATTTTTATTCTGTCCAATCATCAATATTAATTTCGGGAAAAACTTTATCTTCTTCCTCAATATCTTCAAGTAGTTTTAAATTAATAATGGAATGATTTTTAATCATTTCAACCAATTGCCAGAACCTGAATAAGTGTTTTTCTATCCTCTCTTTTGCAAGCTCAGTTGTCGTTCCTGCTCTTAGAATAAAACTCCAATCAGAGGATTCAGAGAGAAGTAGTTCTCTTGCTGCTTGCTTTAGGAGTCTTAAAGATAAATCATTATTAGATTTTTTTAAGGATAAATCAACGAAAGTTGAGCCTGCTTTTGTAATTTCTGGAACGACCCATGCGTTTGCATCATTAATCCAATAATTGTGGTATCCACCTTGTCCCCAACTTGATGGAGATGGATCACAAATCTGAAGATTTGGCTTTTGCATTAAGAATTCTTTTAAATTTGTAAGCTTAATTGAATATTTACTAGATTTCTTTAAAATATTTTCTATAAAAACAGGTCCCTCATACCACCAATGACCAAATAACTCTGCATCAAATGGAGCTACCAATAAAGGATTAAAGGAAGAGGATAAGGTTAATTTTTCAAATTGTTTGGATCTCGCCAGAAGATAAGCATCAGCATCCTTTCCAGCTTTCATTTTGGCCTCATTTTCTAAGTAAAACTTCTTTTCCCCTAACGGTACGTTTTCATCTGTAATCTTATGAAACTTTAACCCTAAAGGTCTTTTTGTTAAGATGCCTCTCTTTTGGAGCTTAAAGATAGGCAATTCCCAACCCAAATCTTTATGAAATTCCCGATAAGCTTTGTCGCCAGGGAATCCATCCTTGGCAGACCAGACGGGCAAGGTTGCCTCACTATCTCTCCCAAAGAATGCAACTCCTTTTTTCGAGCATATTGGAGCATATACACCATATCTTGGCCTTGGTGTGGAATTTAGAATCCCATGACCGTCTAATATTGTATATCTAATTCCGGAATTAAATAGTATCTCATCTAAATTTTCATAATATGCACATTCAGGTAACCAAATACCTAAAGGCTTTGTTCCAAAAATATTTTCATGACTCCTAATTGCTGTATTAATTTGTCCTTTAACAGTTTCAGGATTCTCCCTTAGAATTGGCAAATATCCGTGAGTAGCTGCACAAGTAAGAATATCCAAATTTCCAGAGTTATTTAAAACCTTAAACTTATCAATTAAATTTCCAGAACAATTTTGCCAATATAAGTATTTATCATTCAGATTTTTCATTAAAAATGCAGAGGCATTTTTTTCTTCTAATGGCAGTTCCTTTAAAAAATCTTTCCTTGTTTCAATCCAGCTTGGGAAAGTATCTTTAATTTGTTTATTATTTAGAAGCGATAATAATGTTGGAGACAAACTAATAGTAAGTTTTGTATTTTCAGGATCTTCTTTTTTGGAAGATTCTATTGATTGAAGTAGTGGTATGTAACATTCCAAAATCGCCTGAAATAACCAATCCTCTTCTAAAGAGTTTTTTTCATTTTTTTTTACATAAGGAAGATGAGCATGTAAAACTATCGCTAACTGACCTAAAACATTTTTTTTGTGGTATTGCCCATTCATACTTTTTATAATTTATGCCTGTAATACTATAAAAAATCAAAATTAACCTTTTTAAAAAGGAAGCTTTAATCCTAAAAGAATACTTTAATAATTTAAGTATTTCATTTTTTTTTTCAGAATTTTAACCAATATTGTTAAGTTATAAATTTATAGCAAATTTTAATTAAACAAAATCTAGTCAAATTTTTTTAATTAGCTTAATATAAGTTTAAGTTATTCCTTCTAATGTCAAAAGATCCTGGAAGAATTTTGATCTTTGATACAACTCTTCGAGATGGAGAGCAATCTCCAGGTGCCAGTTTAAATCTTGAAGAAAAACTTGCTATCGCCCATCAACTAGCAAGATTAGGAGTTGATGTTATTGAAGCTGGATTCCCTTTCGCAAGTCAGGGTGATTTTAAAGCTGTTAACAAAATTGCCAATGCCGTAGGGAAAGAAAATGGTCCTACAATATGCGGCTTATCTAGAGCATCTAAAGGAGATATAAAAGCATGTTATGAAGCAATAAGTCCAGCGCCCAAGAAAAGAATACATACTTTTATTGCTACAAGTGATATTCATCTAAAACATAAACTTAAAAAATCTAGAAAAGATGTTCTTCAAATAGTTCCAGATATGGTTAATTATGCAAAATCATTCGTAGATGATATTGAGTTCTCTTGTGAAGATGCCTCCAGGAGTGAACCTGATTTTTTATACGAAGTGATTCAACTAGCAATCTCTGCAGGAGCGACAACAATAAATATTCCTGATACTGTTGGATTTACAACTCCTAGTGAATTTGGCAAATTAATTGCCGATATAAATAAAAATGTTCCAAATATTGATGAAGCAGTAATCTCGGTTCATGGTCACAATGATTTAGGTTTAGCAGTAGCCAATTTTCTAGAGGCAGTAAAGAACGGAGCAAGACAACTAGAATGTACTATAAATGGAATTGGGGAAAGAGCCGGGAATGCTTCGCTAGAAGAATTAGTAATGGCACTCCATGTTAGGAAAAGTTTTTTTAATAATTTTTTCAAAAGAAATCCTGACTCGCCAACTCCTCTTACGGCGATAAGAACAGAAGAAATAACAAAAACCTCAAGACTTGTTTCAAACCTAACCGGAATGACGGTACAACCTAATAAAGCAATTGTGGGGGCTAATGCTTTTGCACATGAGTCAGGCATTCATCAAGATGGGGTTTTAAAAAATAGACTAACTTACGAAATTATTGATGCAAAAACTGTTGGTTTGATTGACAACAAAATATCTTTAGGAAAACTTAGTGGAAGAAGTGCAGTAAGAGCAAGATTAGAAGAGATGGGATATGACTTGAGCCGAGAAGATTTAAATGATGCATTTACTCGTTTTAAGGATTTAGCTGACAGGAAAAGGGAAATTACTGATAGAGACTTAGAAGCAATTGTTAGTGAACAAGTACAGCTCCCAGAAGCTAAATTTCAATTAAGTCTTGTACAAGTAAGTTGCGGTAATGCATCTAAACCTACTGCAACCATTTCACTCCTAAACACGGAAGATAATACTGAAGATACTGCTGTATCAATAGGAACTGGACCCGTTGATGCTGTATGCGAGGCTTTAAATAAATTAGCTAAAGTTCCTAATGAATTAATTGAATTTTCTGTTAAGTCGGTAACAGAAGGAATTGATGCCTTGGGCGAAGTGACAATAAGAATTAGGAGGGATAATAAAATATATTCTGGTCATTCTGCTGATACTGATGTTGTAGTTGCTGCTGCGAATGCTTACGTTAATGCTTTAAATAGGCTTGTCTTTTCTGAGAAAAAAAATTCAATTCACCCACAATTTGATAATTTAGAAAATTCTAATAAAGCATTTCTATCTAATCATGCAAATTAAATTATTTCTTGAGAATATTAAGTATCATTTAAAATAACCTCTTAATACTGTAGATTAATTGAATAGTTAAAGCTGTAAATAATGAGAGAAAGATTACTAGGATATTGGGCACTTTCATGGCTTGGTTTAATCAGCAATATATCTGCACTTCCAATAATTGCACTAATAATAAGTTATGGGCCACCACTAAAAGTTGCAAATATAACTCTTGCCATAAGTCTTGGTTGGCCTGCTGCAATCGTAGGAATAGTTTCTTCAGCGGCTCTTTTGGCAGAGAGAAAATGGGGAGTAACTTTAACTCTAGTATCACTATCAATGGTGATTGCTGGGACGGGTCCTTATTCAGTGTTAAGACTCATAACTCTTAAAGACGTTTTTGGAATTGGCGGGTTTACCCTCTTAACAACATTATTAAGTACGTTAGCTCTTCTATATTGGTGTAATCCAAAACATAGAAGAAGTATTAGATTATAAAATTGAAAATCAAGAAAAAGTATTATTCTTACTAGTTGGATACTGAATTCTTCTATGTCTAATTCTTTTCCACACATTCAAGAATGCCCTTTTTACGAGAAAAATTTCTCCTTTCGATAAATTACTATTATCTAATTGCCCATCTTTTTCACGTGAGTAAATAATATTAGATATTGTTTCCAAAGCTTCTTTGTCAGATGCATTAATATTCATAGCTCTTAGGGCGGCTTCACATCCATCTGCAAGCATTAAGATGGCTGTTTCTTTTGACTGAGGAATAGGACCTTTGTATCTAAAATAATTTTCATTAATGTTAAGATTCTTTTCTTTAGCCTTTTGGAAAAAATATCCCATTTTTAAGGTGCCTTGATGTTCAGGGATAAAATTGGCTATTAGTTTAGGTAGTCTATTTTTCCTTGCAAATTTCAATCCTTCATCAACATGAGCCTGCAATACTTCTGCACTTTTAATAGGATCATCCAACTCGTCATGTGGATTTTTTGAACCATCCTGATTTTCGATAAACCAGTTTGGTGCATGTAATTTACCAACATCATGATATAAAGCTCCAGTTTTAATTAAATCAATATCACCACCAATCATTCTTGTTGCTTCCTCTGCTAAACCACATATAAGTAAGGTATGTTCAAAAGTACCAGGAGCTTCAAGTGACAATCTTCTAATTAGAGGTTTCTCCTTATCAGCTAACTCTAGTAACCTTGCTTTAGTTAATAATCCAAATACCGATTCAAAAATAGGAATAAATAAAATAGTAAAAAGCATTACTATTGCCAAGAGCAATGAATCTGAAAATATATTACCGTTAGCCAAAATATAATCTTGCTTGTTAATAATAAACATTTTATCTTTACTTATCAATATCCATTGACTCAGAAACGATCCTAATGGGACAAAAATTGATAGTTGAAGTAACTGAGCTCTACTTCTTATTCTTCCTCCAAGTAAAGATACTACAGAAGCGCAAACTAATAAAATAAAAATCAAATTATTATTTATAGCAACTGCTGGGTCTGGCCAACTAAGGCTTGCTATTGATACCCAAGCCAAAGCAGTTATACTTCCCATTCCCTGAGATATTATTAACGCCGGTGGAATTATCATAGATAATGGACTTATTGTTGAAGCAAAGGCTAATTTCGTCGCTTGTACTGCTAAAAGAAGAGTAATGATCAAGATAATCTGTCTTGAAGAAATTGTGGGGTTCTCTTTTTTTGAAACTAATATCAAAATTCCAGAACTAATAAATATTTCGGTAAAGGTCAAAAGCCAAGAAAAAATATCTTTGATATCTAAAGGCGAGATTAGAAGCAATTTATAGGAAGAAATTATTGAAATTAAAATACATATTAAAAAAATTATGAGATTATCTATTCTTGAAATTTTAATGGGTTGTTTTACTGGAACTTGACTTCTACTCCACAGATAAAACAATTTTTTTAGGGTAGTTGTGATGTTTTGCACAGAATATAAATAAATCTATTTGAATAATTTAAAATTATAGGCATGCTAGGTGTAAAAAGGAGATGTTTTTCTAAATGTCATTAAAACTAGACGGTAAAAAATTATCTCTTGAAATTGAAGAAAGATTAAACAACTACATCTCTAAAAATAAAAAAATTGCAAAAAGAGTCCCCGGTTTAGCTGTAATAAGAATAGGTGAAGACCCAGCGAGTGGTGTTTACGTCAATAACAAGGAAAAAGCATGTTCAAGGATTGGAATAAAAAGCTTTATTTTTCATCTAAAAGATAATATAGAGCAAGAAGATGTTGAAAAACTAATAATCAAACTTAATTCTGATAAGGATATTGATGGTATATTGCTTCAACTTCCCATCCCAAAGAAGTTTAATGAGCAAAAACTGATCAGCTATATAAATCCAAGCAAAGATGTAGATGGATTAAATGAGATAAACATTGGCAAATTAGTAAAAAATGAGCCTGCGATGAGATCATGTACACCAGCAGGAATTATTAATTTGTTAAGATCCCAAAATATTACAATTGAAGGCAAGAAAATTGTTGTTATCGGAAGAAGTTTGCTTGTTGGGAAACCCCTGTCTCTAATGTTGTTGAATCAAAATGGGACGGTTACAATGACTCATTCAAAAACATTAAATTTGAATGAAGTCTGTAGAGAAGCTGACATACTAATTGCAGCTGCAGGAAAACCCAATCTTGTAGATTCGAGTTTTGTGAAAGAAGGAGCAGTAATTATTGATGTTGGAATACATAGATTAAAAAGTTCCGAGAAAAATCAAACCAGATTATGTGGCGATGTATTATTAGAAGATGTCATTTCTAAAGTATTTGCTTACACGCCTGTCCCAGGAGGTGTTGGACCCATGACAGTAACAATGTTACTTGTAAATACTATTTTTAGTTGGCAAAAACAATTTGGTCTATCATCAACTCTTAATGACCTTTTGCCATAAACTCTAAGATGAAAAAATTTTTTACTATAGGTATAAGATGACTGAAGTTATAAATAGTATTTCTGATTTTGAACAATATCTTAAAAACACTAAAAAGGATGTTGAAGAAGCACTTGATTTTTCCTTAGGCCCTGAGAATCCAGAAATATTAAGAGAATCAATGAGATATTCCCTTTTAGCTGGAGGGAAAAGGATACGTCCAATTTTATGTTTAGCATCTTGCTCACTGGCTGGTGGAGACCCCTCTCTTGCTATTCCTACTGCAGTAGCTATAGAAATGATACATACAATGTCCTTAATTCATGATGATCTACCTGCTATGGATAATGATGATTTGAGAAGAGGTAGGCCAACGAACCATAAAGTATATGGAGATGCAATTGCTATTCTTGCAGGCGATGCTTTATTGACCAGAGCCTTCGAAATGGTCTCTTTAAGAAGCCCAGGAGTCGATCCAACTAGATTATTAAATGTAATTGGTGAATTATCACTAGTTGCAGGTGCGCCAGGTTTAGTGGGAGGACAAGTTGTTGATTTAGAATGCGAAGGCAAAGAAGTCGACCTTGAGACTCTCGAATATATTCATCTTCATAAGACTGGGGCTTTATTAAAGGCTTGCGTAAGAACAGGCGCGATGATCGCAGGTGCTAACGAAAAACTTTTACAAGCTCTAACAACATATGCAGAGGGAATTGGTTTAGCCTTTCAAATAATAGATGATATTCTTGATTTAACTTCCAGCAGTGAAAAACTTGGCAAAACTGCGGGTAAAGATCTTTTAGCTGACAAAACGACTTACCCTAAGTTACTTGGAATGGAGGAGTCAAAGAAAAGAGCATTTGATTTAGTTAAACAAGCAAAAAAAGCAATTGAACCTTGGGGTGCAGATGCAAAGTATTTAATATCTCTAGCCGACTTTATTACAAATAGAGACAGATAAATAGTTTTAATTTATGTCTGAGTTTTTTACCTTCTTTAACAATTCAGTTCTTTTCTGGAGCTTATTATCTTGTTTACTAGCTCAGTTTTTTAAAATTATATTCAATTTCTTTTCAACTGGAAAGATAAGGTTTGGAATTATGTTCGAGACGGGTGGTATGCCTTCGAGTCATTCCGCCTTAATAACTGGTGCTACATCTGGGATAGGATATGAATTGGGATTTGATAGCTCAATATTTGCATTATCAGTTGCTGTTGCACTAATAGTTATGTATGACGCTAGTGGTGTTAGAAAATCAGCTGGAGTTCAAGCGGCAGAAATCAATAAACTATCAAAAAAACTGGACCCTCAATCTGAATTACTTTTAAAAGAAACCTTGGGCCATACAAAAATTGAGGTCATGGTAGGGAGTTTTTTAGGACCATTAATTACTTTGCCTGGAATGTTTTTTTTAGGTTCTCCTCTCAAAATATTTGATTTGATAATAAATTAAGAATTCTTGAGAAAACTAATTTGGGTGGCATTTATAAAGTTTTTTGCTAATTCTCTTGAACTTGGCAAATGTAAATGAATCCAACTTGCATGCAATTTTTCATCAAAAAAGCCCTCATTTTTGTATTCAGTTTTCCAAGATTTAATTTTCCATGGGGAAGAAAGTTTCTTATTTTGCTCAGCTTTTCTTAAATCAAGTTCAGATAAGTTATTTTCAATTTCCCAATAATGAAATTCATGTCCCCGAATTGATTGATTTTGTTTAATGATCGGAGTATCTTTTAAACCCTTAATATATCTATAACCTACTGAAAGTTTACTTTTTTTTGTTCTAAAGGGAAGAATACCACTCATTTTATGATTATTACCCTTTTCATCCTGTAAAAAGTCCCCTAAAATCATCATCCCTCCGCATTCTGCATATATAAATCCACTTTTGCGGAATTTCCTTAACGAATTTAAGCTTTTTAAAGAGTTACTTATATGATCAGCATATTTTTCAGGAAATCCCCCAGGAATAATTAAAGAAGAAGCCTCATTTGGTATTTCTTCATCATCATAAATACTCCATGAAATCAATGGAATTCCTATCTCACTCAAAAACTCCTTAGTTTCGGGGTATTGAAAATGAAAGATTTTATCTTCGGCAATTGCGATAGGTTTACTTTTGTCTGTTTTAAAAACCTCAAAACTGGAAGAATTAAATATTTTCTTCTTAGGAGATTTCAGGAATTTAACAAGAGAACATAAATTAAGATTTCTTTCTGCGAAATTTGCAAAATATTCAACATCAATTTCCTTACCATCGTCCAATGGAGATATCAAACCTAAATTAGCTTTGCTTAAAGTTATTTTTGAATCAGATGGTAGAAAACCGAGAATTTCGGTATCTTCATCTTTAAAAACTTCTTCAATTAATTTTTTATGTCTATCTGAATTAACGTTATTAAATATAATTCCTGCTATTGACAACTCACTATCGAAATCCCTAAAACCTCGAACCGTGGCTAAAAGAGAAGCTACTTGACCTCTGGCATTAATAATAAAAATTACTGGAGCATTGAGAAGTTTAGAGATATTTGCTGTGCTTGAAAAAGTAGTCGACCCTAACCCGTCGAATAGACCCATTGCCCCTTCAATTAATGAGAATTCATATTTCAAAGAATGTTTTAAAAAACTTTCTTGAACCCATTCCTCACCACTTAAAAAAACATCTAAATTCCTACAAATAGGTTGGCCAATTGAACTAAGTTGTTGTTGATCAAGATAATCTGGGCCAACCTTAAAAGTTTGGATCTTTATACCTTTTGAAAACGCCCAACAAGATATCAAAAGAGATAATGTAGTTTTCCCACTATCAGTTGAAGGAGATGATATTACACAAGGCATTTATTATTTATTAAAACTATCAAATATTTGAAGAGCTATTTTAATGGAATTTTCAAAAAGAGGACTTGTGTTACCTCTACTACTGCCCAATAACTTACTAACATCATACTCTGATGTAGAAAAAGAATTTGGAACAACTTGTTCTATTAATTCCATATTAGCCATTCCCCCTGCTTCAAGTCTCATACACTCCACTGATTCACAACCAAGTATTACACAAGTGTTATTTTTTTGAACCTCACTAATTTTTGAAATCAATCTCAATCCAATAACTTGTCCTAAATGAATACTTGGATTTCCCAAGGATAAGGGATTAATTGATGCTGAAATTATTTCACCATTAATTCTTTCAAATTCAATTTTTGTTGATTCTGTATTCCTTTCAACCCTTAGAAAAGACCAACCAAGTTTATCACTAATCCATGAGATCAAAAACAAAGCTTGAATCATATGATCTCCTGCAATATCAATATCAATATCAGTAATATGATCTAAAATCGGTCTTCTCGAAGGCGGATCAAAAATCATTGCCAATGATTCTCTCCAATTTTTCAATCTAACCCAATTCAAATCATTAATAGCTTTATTTGAATTATTTAATTGATCTAAAACTTTTAAACATCTTTTAGGCGATCCGAGAGCCGTATCAATTATTAACCTTAGACCACATTTAGCAAAATATTCGAAAACATCAGGAGATTCATCCAAGCTTCCATTCCACCACAACCAAGAAGGTAATTCATCAATAGATAATTCATCAATTATTTTTAATCCTTTATGGGCTATTGAGTCTGGGTTCCCCCTTATAACAACTAAATCCCCACATATCGGTTGCATAGTTGAGGTATCACTTAATGGACAGTAAGCGGACACAAAAGTTTTGAAATCTGAATTTTTATTTAGTGTTGGCGCTAGAGTCACTAATCTTCTCGGATTCAATGTACTTATTGATGATTCAAAAAATTGACCTCTAAAGTCTTCAAAGTCTTTATTAGATAAATCTTCCCTCAACAAATTTAATAGTTCTTCACTATTAAGGGCAGTAGTTATGGGAAGTCCTCGATCTAATATAAATTTTTTAGCAACTTCAATTATCTCTGGACTTAAGTTTCCAGTAATTGGTCCATTTACTAGTCCTTTTTGAACTAAACATTGTTCTAGCCAAGCAGGCTGCCAGACGATCAATGTAAAAGTATTGGCTCCAGTATTATCTTTATCTTCTGAAATCCATAATTTATTAAGGTAATTAGAAATTTCCTGATAAGGTAGCTCTAATGGAGTTTGGAGTGTTAATTGAGGTTTCATTTTTAAGGTCTGCGCCAGAAAATATTATCTTTTGACAGTAATTGATCAGATTCAGGAGGGCCCCACGTCATAGATTCATAATTATAAATAGGTAACTTCCAAGGAGAATTATCCATCAATTCTATTAATGGCGTATAAAGTTTCCAGGCCGCCTCTACTTCATCACTTCGAGTAAATAAAGTTGGGTCAGAAAGCATTGCATCAGCTAATAATCTTACATAGCCTTCATCTGAAGGTTCTCCAAAAGATTCATCATAAGAAAATTCCATCTCAACAGGTCTGGATTTCATTCCAGAACCAGGAGATTTAACCTCAAATTTGAAAGTTGCACCTTCATTTGGCTGAATCCTAAGGATAAGTTGATTTGGGGCGGGATTTATTATTGTTGATTCAAATAAATGAACAGGAACGTCTTTGAAAGTCAAAACAATTTCTCCAAGTCTTTTTGGTAGTCTTTTCCCTGTTCTCAAATAAAAAGGAACCCCTTGCCAACGCCAGTTATCAACGAAAACTTTTGTAGCAATATAAGTTTCTGTTGTGCTATTACTATTAACACCATCTTCCTGTCTATATCCTTTGAGTCGATTTGAGATATTTCCACCTTCTCCATATTGACCTCTTATACAACAATTCCATGGCTCATTTTCATCAGCAAGTTTTGAAGCTTGAAGAACCTTAGCTTTTTCATTTCTTATTGCTTCTGGTTCAAATTTTCCGGGAGGTTCCATAGCAGTAACGGCCAGCATTTGAGTCATATGATTTTGAAGCATATCTCTTAAAGCACCAGAGCTTTCGTAATAACCTGCTCTATCTTCCACACCTACTGTTTCAGATGATGTAATTTGAACACTTGATATATAATTTCTGTTCCAGATTGGTTCAAAAATAGTGTTAGCAAACCTCAAAACAAGAATATTCTGAACTGTTTCTTTACCTAAATAATGATCAATCCTGTAAATCTGACTTTCTTCAGCGCAACTTTGAACGATCTTATTCAGTTTTTTTGCACTTGAATAATCTTTTCCAAAAGGTTTTTCAATAACTAAACGACTTTTCTTGGAGTCATCTAAAAGGCCAGCCGACTTAAGAGCTTTACATCCACTTGCATAATAATTCGGAGATACTGATAAATAAAATGTTCTATTCCCATGAGTAGCTTGTGTTTTATCAATTTCATTTAATCTTTTAGAAAGTCTTACGACGTGATCACTTTTTTGTAAGTCAACTGGTTCATAGAAAAGATAATTAGAAAATTGATCCCACTCCCTTTCTTTACCAGATATTTGATTGGATAGCTTTGCTCTCATCTTTTGTCTAAACTCATCATCAGTCCAAGGTCTTCTGGCACAGCCAATAATTCCAAATTCACTAGGAATTCTTCTTTGCAAATAGAGTTCAAATAAGGCTGGTATTAATTTTCTATGAGTAAGATCTCCACTCGCACCAAAAATTACTAAGCATTGTGGAGAAATGACTCTTTCTTGCCGTAAACCTAATCTTAGAGGATTACTTAGAGTTGAAGGCATATTTTTAGTATTCTTTTTTTAAAATCCTCCTTTTTTACAAGATTAGCTACATAATGTGTCTAAACCAAAAAGTATTTAGTGAGTGAAAATTAAATCTAAATGTTAAAGATTTAGTAGGTTTCTACGTGCCATCTTCCTGCTTTCTTTAGTTGAGGTCTTAATTCTGACCAGTTCAAGCCTTTTTCTTCAGCCGCCTTTGTCATAGCTTCATCTATCCCAGGCTCCATACCCTTTAATCCACAAAGATATATATGTGTCTTCTCATCTTCAATCATATTGAAAAGCTCGTTTGCTGACTCTAAAACTCTGTCTTGGATATACATTCTTCCTCCTTTTGTATTTTGCTGCTCACGGCTGATAGCTTTTGTATATTTAAAATTATCAGGGTAATCAGTGAGATATCTTTGAAGATCTTCCTCATATAACAAATTAGATGATTTTGGAGCGCCCATAAATAGCCAGGCTTTACCTCTAAAATTCCATTTATTTTTTTCTTTTTCAGTTGCTTCGAACATTCTTCTTAAATAGGCTCTCATAGGAGCTATTCCAGTTCCAGTAGCCAGCATAACTATGTTTGCATCCTCTTCATCAGGAAGCAACATCTCTTTACCTACCGGTCCTGTAATTTTTACTTTATCTCCTGGCTTAATATCACATAAGTAAGTAGAACAAACACCATTTATAGTTTCACCATCTTTTTCGTACTGAAGCTGTCTAACACAAAGAGAAACTGTATTACCTTTAAAATCATCTCCATGTCTGGTACTCGCTATTGAGTAAAGTCTTAATTTATGAGGCTTTCCATTTGCATCTTCTCCCGCCGGCATGATTCCGATACTTTGGCCCTCAACATAATTTAAGAATGGATCACTATCTTTGAGATCGAAAGTAATATGATTTACTCTTCCAATAGCTCCTTCTTTAAGAAGGCTATAGTTTTCGATTACTGTGCCTTCATAAGGTGTCTTTGGTCTATAAATATTTACTGGGACATCAGCATGTTTTTTCTTAACTACTGGATTAGATACTTCCTTATCAACAGGAACAGACTTAGGTGCTGATTTTTGTTCAACAGGCTTTACAGGAGATTTTTTTGGTACTACATCTTGCGGAAAGTTTGAGGCTCTTTTACTAAAAAATTTTTGAATAAAAGAAAAAACTCCTATTACTACTGGTATATGAGCTAAGCCACCTGCGATAACTGTTGATTGTGAATACATTTTTTAGTTTTCTTTATATAAAAGATTATCAATTTGTATTGTAATTTGTAGTGATTTTACAAAAATGGTTACGTTTTGAGATCGGAATAAATAAGCGAAATTATTTTTATTTTTCAGTATTTGTTGTTTTTATCTGTATAGTTACACAGAAATAATTTTTTATCTTTTTAAAAAATTGATTTATGAATAATCCTCAAGGATCAGTAGATCATTCTAAAAATGACTACAGGACAATTGAGCAAACCATGGAAAAGCTTTCTGGCGGAACGAGAAGACTTGCAGCTCAGCTAACTACTTCAGCAAGTTTCGATTCTTTGTGGAATGTTTTAACAGATTATGATCGACTAAACTTATACATCCCAAATCTATTGTCAAGCAAAAAAATATATCAAAAGAAAAATAATGTCCACTTAAAACAAGTTGGGGCACAAGATTTTCTCGGAATGAAATTTTCAGCTGAAGTAACTATCGATTTATTTGAGGATAAAGAACTTGGCCTTTTAGAATTCAGTTTGATTAAAGGTGATTTCAGAAAATTTGAAGGCAGTTGGAAAATTCAAAATATTAAAGATACTTCAAAAAATTCATTAATCTATGACCTTACTGTTCAGGGTTGTCAGTGGATGCCCATAGGGATGATAGAGAAAAGACTAAAAAAGGATCTTTCAGAAAACTTAATAGCTGTCGATAGACAAGCAAAATCATCACAAAATTAGTTTATTTTTTTAGAAAATAGCCCCAAGGGGATTCGAACCCCTGTCGCCTCCGTGAAAGGGAGGTGTCCTAGGCCTCTAGACGATGGGGCCTGGAAGTTAGCATAACTGCTTATTAAAAATTAAGAGTAAAGCTAGCCTTTCGTCAAGTTTTGTTGCTCTTTGTTTTGTCCTTGCCACACAGGAACGGTGAAATGGAAGCATGAACCAACTCCCATCTCAGATACAACCCATATTCTGCCTCCATGGACCTCCACTATCCTTCTGCATACAGACAACCCTATCCCAAATCCTGAAGTTCCTTCAGAAGTCTGTGGGAGCCTGACTCTATCAAGAAAAATTCTTTTTTGTTCGCTTACAGGAATACCAGCTCCTTTGTCACAAACTGTTATTTCTACCCATTGATTGGTCTTGTGTATCATTGTAATTTTTATAGATCCAGAGTCTTTAGAAAATTTGATAGCATTTTCAATTAAATTTAAAAATACTTGCCTCATTCTTCTTTGATCTGCAAATACACTTGGCAAGTCAGATGGAATATCAGTATCAATTACAATTTTCCTTAGTCTCCAAAACTTTTCTAATTCGAGTATCACTTCAGCACTAATGTTTCCTAAATCAATTTTCTGAGGGTTAAATAATGCTTCCCATTTTGTTGTTCCAACTTCTAAAAGATCCTGAGATAATAGTTCAATTTCTTCTAATCTTCTTTTTATCACCTCTTGCAATTTTGAAATATTTATTTGTCCTAGCTTTTGACTTTGAACAGCTAAAGTAGCTGCCGTCAAGGGAGTTCTTAATTCATGCGCTACCATTCTTAATAATCTTTCCTGGGACTCTATTCTTTTTGTTAATGTCTCATTTTCTTGTCTTAAAACAAGAAGTTCGTCTTCTAGAAGAAATTCTTTTTGAGTTCTTATGGAATCAAGTTTGGATGGTTGCAAATTAATACCTAGATTTTTTGTCAAACCTTCCTGTGTCCACCTTGGCAACCATTTCTGCAACTGAGAGAAAATATTACTTCCAGCAAATATTTGCTTTGGAGATGGGGAAACTTTTATTAGAGCGGGAATAGCAACTAATCTATGTAACTCAAGTAATTCCGGTTGTTCAGTGGGCTCAGAGACCTGAAGAGAAATCTCAAATTCACAGTCATCTGATTCTAAATAAGCTATTACTGACTTAATATCACTACTAGAAAGTTGATTTCTGGCAGCTACAAGTATTAATTTTAGCTCTTTTTTATCATTCAAATGATTTCCCCTGAAGTGTTGAAAAGCTGTCAATCCTTATAAACACATTAAGATATTTTTTTTTATTCTACTAATAAGCTATGAAATAAATAGGACTTATTTATATATGGTTGTCATTAATCAAAAGAAAGATTTAAATTTTGGGAAAAATAATCATCCAGAAATTACTATAAATAGTAATTTAAAAAGATGGTTTTCCAGAAATATTGGGTTGTGGAAATCTAATAGAACTTACTTCCTTGATGAATCACAAAAAACTTATAATTTATGTATGAATATAAATATAGAAGCTCTTGAAAATGCCACCGAATGTGAGCATCACTATAAATTTACTTGGTATCCAGAAAAAAAATATAATTTCTTTGAGGAAAATCCTCAATATAAAGAACGAGGAGAAATGCGTGCATTTTTAAAGGGACATCAACTTATGAGGGAAAATTTTTATCTAAGTGATGATGAAGGAATTTCAAATATTAAGCAAGTAGATGAACACGAAATGATTTTTGAATCTTCTTACAAAGATTGGTACATTCTTGAACATACAAGACTAGTAGATTTGGATAAATATAGATTTAGGGTGATATACTCATGGAAAAACAATAAGCTAAAAATAGTAGAAAACCATCATGAAATTAAAATTATTAAGTGAAGAGTTTGAAAAATGAAAATGTAAATATGTAAGATGTTATTTTATTATTAAAGTCTTAATTAATGAGTACTAATTTTCGAAAAAAAAAGTTTTTTAATTTATTAAATATACCTTTACTTTTTTACTTAACTATTTGTGAAATAAATTTCTTAAACAAAAAACTATACGCGAATTCAAAACTTCCAGCTTCTAAAGAAGATGTATTTTTGTATAAACAAATAGGAGCTTCTTTCTTATGCAAATCTGTAAATGACAATATAGATTTTGACTTCAACAAAGCTTTTGCAGTTTCAACGTATACATTTGCGGAAGTTATTTTTTCCAAGCATGGCAACTTAATTAAAGAGGCAGGTAAAGAAAAATTAACTACACAAAGAGTACTTTATATTGGAGAGATTGAGATTCTAAATAGTGCAATAAAAATTTGTCCCAAAGAAATCCCCAATGATGTAAAGAAAAGATTTAAGGAAACTCTAAATAAATTAAAAAAACAAAAAAATAAAAAGAATTAATATCAAATAATTATCTAAACATTGAGCTAACTGAACTTTCTTCATGAATTCTCCAAATAGCCTCTCCCAGCATATTCGCAACTGATAGAACCTGTAACTGGGGAAAACTATTTTTAACCTCAACGGGAATACTATTAGTTACTATAACCTGCTCAAATAAATCCTTAGCACTTAATCTTTCACATGAAGGTGGAGAGAATACTGCATGCGAGGCACAAGCGAATATTCTTTTAGCACCCTCTTGTTTTAATAGGTTCGCTCCAGAACAAATTGTGCCTCCAGTATCTATCATATCGTCAATTAAGATAGCTGTTTTACCTCTAACTTCTCCAATTACTGTTAAGCTTTCAGCAACATTATGACCTGCTCTTCTTTTATCAATTATTGCTAGGGGAGCATCATTCATTTGTTTTGCAAATGCTCTTGCTCTAGCAACTCCCCCTACATCAGGAGAAACAACAACAACTTCTTTTAAATTTAAAGTTTCTAAATAATCTACTAAAACCGGTGAACCGTAAATATGATCACATGGAATGTCAAAATAACCTTGTATTTGAGCCGAATGCAAATCCATTGCTAGAACTCTATCGACTCCCGATTTCTCAAGTAAATTAGCAGTAAGTTTTGCGGTTATGGACTCTCTCCCCGAAGTCTTTCTATCTGCCCTCGCATATCCAAAATAAGGAATTACTGCTGTTATTTGCCTGGCAGATGCCCTCTTGCAGGCATCAACCATAATCATTAATTCCATTAAACTATCGTTTACTGGAGCGCTTGTAGGTTGTATTAGGAATACATCACAACCTCTAATTGATTGTTGAATCTGAACATAAAGTTCTCCATCTGCAAATCTTTTGGATATTAAGGGTACATTTTCTATCCCAAGGTATGATGCAATTTCTTCGGCTAATCTAGGATTGGTTGTTCCGCTTACAAGCCTTAATCTACTGTTTGTTAGATTAAAGTTCGATTCTTTATTTTGCACTGCCGTGATGAAACTTGTCACGAAATTAGCACTGTAAAACTATATCTTTATCGTAGTCGGTTCTGTGAATTTCGCAAAAGATAATGCCTAGATCTTTTCAAAAGTCACATCTCTTAAGCAAAAACTCAAAAAAGGTTGAATAAAATCATAATTAACTTTAAATTCCTTATGAAATTAATCAGAATTATTTGTCAAATAAAAAGAATTTGTATATCGTTGAATTTAAAGAATTAATAACAATTAAATTTTAAAGACTAAAGTTATAACTAAATTGATGGCTATTAAAACAATTCTTTCAAAAAAATCATTAGGTATACTTATGCATCCCACATCTATTCCAGGTGGGATAATATGTGGAACTTTTGGAAGAGGTGCTAAAGATTGGATAAAAAAGCTCCATAAATATGGGATTGAATACTGGCAATTTTTACCTCTTTCACCCACCGACTCTACAGGATCTCCATATAGTTCACCATCAAGTTTTGCCCTAAACCCATGGTTTCTTGATGTAGAAAATTTAATCGAGAAAGGTTTTATATTTATTATTAATAAAGAAGAATTAGAACTAATAAATCAGAAAAAAAATTATTTTGATTTTGATATTGCTGATGAATTAACAAAAAAATTAGGTCACCTTCTTTTAAAAGGTTGGAGTTCCCAATCTGAAGAGAGAAAACATAACTTTTATAAATGGCTTAGTAATAATTCTTGGGTTGAAGATTATGCAATATTTGTCGTTATTAGAGAGGAATTCAGTATGTTACCTTGGTGGGAATGGCCACATGAATTTAAAACAAAAAATAACAAGTTTTTAAAAACATGGACTAAGAAAAAAAAGGAAGAGATACTTATTAAAAAATTAATACAATGGCATTTAGATGAGCAATGGAGGGAAATTAAAAACTTTGCAAAATCATTTAATATTAAGCTTATAGGAGATTTGCCCTTTTACGTTTCTAGGGACAGCGTAGACGTATGGAGTAATAAATCTCTATTCTCAATATTTAAAAATGGAGACTTAATATTTCAGAGTGGGGTGCCACCTGATTATTTTTCATCAACAGGACAATTATGGGGTACCCCAACTTACTTTTGGTCAAAACATAAGAGGACAAATTTCAATTGGTGGAGGAAAAGATTTATCAGGCAATTTGAACTTGTAGATTTATTAAGATTCGATCATTTCAGAGGTTTAGGAGGTTACTGGAGAGTTAGTGGCAACTCTAAATCAGCAATGTTTGGCAAATGGATTAACTCCCCAGGTAGAACACTATTAAAAAAACTAAAAAAAGATTTAGGAGCTGACTACTTACCAATTATCGCGGAGGATCTGGGAGTTATAACACCAAATATAGAAAAATTAAGAAATGATTTTCAACTGCCTGGTATGAAGATATTACAATTCGCTTTTGATGGGAACGAAGATAACCCATATTTACCTAAGAATATTAAAGGAGAAAATTGGGTAGTTTATACTGGTACTCATGACAACTCTACTTCCATCTCATGGTGGGGGTTTTTAGACGAAGAATCTAAAAAAAGAATTAAAGATGAGTATAAATTTTCAGAAAATCCTTCTACGAGTTTAATTAAAATAGGAATGGAAACAAATGCTAATCTCTTCATCGCTCCAATACAAGATATATTATCTCTGGATGACTCAAGTAGATTAAATAAACCTGGTACTACAAAAAATAACTGGAGATGGAAGTTAGATCAAACTTTGGAAGAGATAGAAGACGATCTTAGAAAGTTTGGTGAACTAGGTAATAATTTTGGGAGAACAAGGAAATAGTTAATAATAGAAGCTTATTGATCAATAATCTTATTTTCAATATTTTGAATCTCAATAACATTCACATTTAAAATAAAGTATCTCTTTAACACAAAAATAGTTAGAACTAATATAAAAAAATACAAAAATGTTCCCTGCCAGGTATTTATAAGGTCAAATTTGCTGAAAAGAAAATCCCTTTTTTCTCTCTTAAAAGTTTCTCTTTTTCTAGTTGATAATTCAAGTAATGTATTTTTTTTAAATTCTAAACATTCCTCCAATTTAATTAATATAGATCTTATGAATGGATGATTTGGCCTGATATTTTCATTATTATTTTCAATAGAATCTATTGTTTGTATAGGAATTTTTGAAATAAATGACAATTCTTGTATAGTTAGTTTTTGTTTTATTCTTGCCTCTTTCACTAACTTCGCAATTTCTCCATAATTATCAAATTCCTCTTGATCCAAATGTTTCTTATTTTCAACTTTTTTATTAAACAAAAATATACTTCTCAAAATATCCATAATACTTGCTCAAACTTTTTGTTAAATGTTAATGTCTCCTCACCTTCAATAAGTTCATCAAGTGGAATATTAAAAAATTGAATTATACGGCTTCTCATTTTTTTAAAATAAGATCTTTGTTTAATTTAAATCAATTAACAAATTAAAAATAATTAGTTAATTACCTGAAATAAATAAAAAGCTAAACTGAAGTAATAATATTTTGAACCGCGCTTTTGGCAATATTTAAAGGGCTAAATGTATCTCTAATTAAAATAATAAGTTTTTTTGCATCACTAAGTTCTAATTTGTCATCTTTGATAAGGCTTAAAAGAAGATTCTTTCGAACTTCTGATCCTTGTTTACTAATAAATAATTTTAGTCCAGCATTGGCTACTGGTATAAGATCAGAATTAATATTCTCAGAATCCTTAAATAAAATATTTAATAAGCTTTCAACCTTCTCTATTTGAATTCGGCCTTCATTATCAAAAACAACTTCTAAAAGTATTTCTAAAATTTCCTCAGAATTATCGGTAAGAAGTTTTTTTGCAATGTAAGGATAGGCTATTTTTAAAATTTTAAATTCAGGATCTAGTCTTAGTGCCAAACCCTCTTGACTAACAACAGCTCTTATTATTAAGGCAAACCTACTAGGCACTCTAAATGGATAAGAGTACATAAGTTTTGAAAACTTATCAGTTACGTTTTTAAGATTAAAATTACCAACCTCAGCACTTAAGGAATCACCTAGAACTTCTTTTAATGGTGTGACAAGTTTTTGAAGGTCTTGATCTTTGGTTAAAAAACCTAACCTCTGAAAATCTTGTGCTAGAAGGTAATATTCTTCATTTATTATGTGAACAATTGCCTTTATAAGAGTAAGTCTATCTGAGTTTGTGATTTCATCCATCATTCCGAAATCAACATAAGCTAAATTCCCACAGTCTGAATCCCCCCCCTTCAGCGCAAACATATTTCCAGGATGTGGATCTGCATGAAAATATCCATATTCAAATAATTGCTGTAAGCCACTAATTACACAAGTTTTTATAAAAGAGGAAGGTATTAAGTTGTTTTGCTCCAACAAAGCCCGATCTCTTAACTTGACTCCATCAATCCAAGAGGTTGTAATAATCCTTTTAGATGAAAACTTTTTTTCAAATTTAGGTATAAAAACGTTAGGATTTTCCTTGAAAAAACCTGCAAACTTCAAAGCATTTTCACCCTCTTTTTCATAATCAATTTCATCAAAAAGAGCCTTACCAAATTCGTCTATAATTTCTCCAATTCCAACCCCAATATTTAATGGCAAAAATGGGGATAGAAAAGTTGCTAAAAACCTTAAGATCACTACATCTCGTCTTATTAGAAAATACAAATTGGGTCTCTGTACTTTTACAGCCAGATAATTATTATCTTTTTTGGCTTTATAGACTTGACCTAAGCTCGCTGACGCAATAGGGCTATCTGGGAACACATCAAATAATTTATTAGCTGGAGCTCCAAGTTCCTCCTCGATTATTTTTAAAGCAATTTTGTGTTCAAAGGGTGGGAGATTATCCTGTAAATTGGTTAGCTCTGCAAGCCAATCTTGTCTAACAAGATCCGGCCTAGTTGAAAGCGCCTGTCCTAATTTTATAAAACATGGCCCTAAATTTGTTATTACATCGAAAAGATATTTTGAGAGATTTTTCTGTACATTTTTATTTTTACTGTTACCTTGAAAAAGTATTCTTAAAAAAAGAAAAAAAATAGTTAAAAGGATATATAAAGCTCTTGGTATAAAAATCCATGGTCTCAAAATCAACCAAATTAAGTTTCCTGTTGCTGAATATTTTGTATAAGGACTCGTCATTAAAGTTTAAAAAATATCAAAAAAGGGTCTAATCAAACACATTCTATATCTGTCGATAATACTTTATGAGCATTTCATCTTTTCTAACTAAAAAGTTTTTAAAGTCACTTTTCTTTCCCGCGCATAATAGGGGAGAGGCGTTACCCAGGAAATTAGTAAAATTACTTAATAATCCACCTGGTCATTGGGACTTACCTGAACTACCAGAAATAGGCTCACCATTATCCAAAAGCGGATTAATTGCCAAATCACAAAGAGAATTCTCTGAAAAGTTTATGGTGAAAGGATGCTTTTTTGGAGTTAATGGAGCCTCGGGGTTAATACAATCTGCTTTGATTGCTATGGCGAATCCAGGAGAAGCTATTTTAATGCCTAGAAATGTTCATATAAGTGTCATAAAAACTTGTGCGATGCAAAACATAATTCCAATATTCTTTGACCTGGAATTTTCTTCAGAAACAGGTCATCACAAACCAATAACTAAGAATTGGTTGAAAAATATTTTTAAAAAAATTAATTTTAATGAGGAAAAAGTTGTAGGAGTTATTCTTGTAAGTCCCTCTTATCATGGTTATGCAGGAGATCTAGAACCATTAATAGATCTTTGTCATCAAAAAAAATTACCTGTTTTGGTTGACGAAGCCCATGGTTCTTATTTTCTTTTTTGTAAAAATCTTGATTTACCAAAATCTGCTTTATTATCTAACGCTGATTTAGTCATCCACTCATTACATAAGTCTCTTAACGGATTAACTCAAACAGCGGTGCTGTGGTACAAGGGAGATCTAGTTAATGAGCAAAATTTAATTAAAAGTATAAATTTGCTTCAAACTACCAGTCCAAGTTCCTTATTACTTTCTTCTTGTGAAGAATCTATAAAAGACTGGCTTAACAAAAAAAGTTTATCAAAATATCAAAAAAGAATTTTAGAAGCAAAAAGTATCTACAAGAAATTAATTAACAAGAATATCCCTCTTATTGAAACCCAAGATCCTTTAAAAATAATATTAAATACATCTAAGGTTGGTATTGATGGTTTCACAGCTGACAATTTTTTTTATAAAAATGGCCTTATTGCTGAATTGCCAGAAATGACATCCCTCACTTTTTGCTTAGGATTTGCAATTCAAAATGATTTTGTTAATTTATTTGAAAAGTTATGGAATAGATTACTATTACATTCCAAAAGAACAAAAAATATTAAAGTGTTGCAATCTCCCTTCAAGTTAGTTCAGAAACCAGAGATTGAAATTGGCATTGCTTGGAGAAGTAAAACTCAAAGTATTCCTTTCTCACAGTCATTAAATAAAATTTCTGGAGATATTATTTGTCCTTATCCTCCGGGGATACCTCTACTAGTTCCTGGAGAAAGGATAGACCTTGATAGGTTTAACTGGATAAAAAATCAAAGTGCATATAATAAAGATCTGGTAGATTTTAATATAGGAGTTATCTAAACTTAGAAATCTGATATGAGATTAAGAAGCGGATTACTTATAGGAATTTTTGGTTTAATTGTTGTTTTACTGGGAGGATGGTTTTTTACATTAGCAATTGCATTACTTACTTATTTAGCATTATTAGAGTTTTTTCGTATGGCTGAATTTAAAGGGATAAAACCAGCAACAAAAACTACATTATTTTCATGCTTAGTAATTATAGTTACTACTTATCTTGAGACCATAGGTTTGCTTGAAGGTGAGATATCAAATTCAATTTTACCTGTCTGTTCAGTTGGAATATGCACATGGTTACTTTTACAACCAAAATCTGGAACGATTTCAGATATCGCAGCCTCAATTTTTGGTTTATTTTATTTGGGTTTCCTACCCAGCTACTGGATTAAGTTAAGAGGATTAGAATCAGTTGTATTAAGTTCAAATCAAAATTTTATTTCTCTTGAAAGTTTGTCAAATACTAGAGGACTTCATTTAACTTTAACTTCTTGTTTTTTAATTGTTGCTAGTGATATTGGATCTTATTTTATTGGGAAGTCATTTGGCAAAAGATCCCTGTCTCCAATCTCTCCAAGCAAGACGATAGAGGGTTTAATTGGTGGAATAGCTTGCTCAATTTTACTTGCAATTTTCTTTGCATTTTTACTTAATTGGGAGAATCCATTAATGTTTGGAATCTTATATGGAATTTTAATTTCTCTTATGGCATTAGTTGGAGATTTAATTGAATCAATGATGAAAAGAGACGCAAAAATAAAAGATTCGGGAACTTTTTTACCAGGACATGGAGGTATTCTTGATCGAATTGACAGCTACATCTTTACTCCATCTGTTTTATATTACATCTTTATAATTCTCAAGTATCTTAATTAAGAAATCACTTAATTACAAAAATAATCTTGAATTATTTTACTGGACAATGAGGGTAAATCAATATGTGGAAGATGCCCACAATTTTGCAAACCTACAAAATTTAATTTTTTAATTTTTTTTATATTTTTAATCTCTTTTTTACCAAGAATACGGTCATTTTCTCCGCAAATAGTTTTAATTGGGATATTTTGAATGTAATTATTAGTGCCGGCAAAACCTCCACTTTTTGCAAATGATGCAAGTGAATTCCTCCATCCCCTACAACCTAAATGAATTGAAGCAATTTGCTCTTCCATTGCACCAACACATTCATCTGGATAAGCAAATGCTTGCCTACAAAGACTTCTTCTAACTTGCGGCAATCCTAGAAATGAGGCCCCAATTTGGTTAAGAGGGAAAGGAATATTCTTTGGTTTTCCAAACAAACCGGCAGGAGATAAAAGAATAATTTTTTCAATAGAATTCGGAATGTCAAAAGCAAGTTGTAGAGCTGTTGATCCTCCCATAGAGGCTCCAATAATTTTGAGATTATTAGTAATTTGAAGAGTCTCAAGTATATCAACTAAATATGAAATTATTTTGGAAGGATTGTATTCATTTGAAGCGCATCTAGGACTAAAACCAAAACCTAGTAAGTCAGGAATTATAACCTTGAAATTCTTTTTTAAAGATTTATATATTCTCCTAAACTCTAGAAAACTACTATCAAAACCATGTAGTAAAAGGATAGGTTCGCCTTCTCCTCCGATGACAACAGGGAATTTAAGAGAGTTCCAATTTTCACCAAGTTTTATCCACTTTACATCATTTGCCAAATTAATACCTAATGGATCCAATAGAGACAATTTGGCATTATCAAAAAAAGCAATGTTCAAATCACTAAATTTTTCAAAATCAGTTTTAGTCAAAAACTTACTATATTTTGATCTTTGGTTTTTCAAAAGTAGCAATTACCTGAACAATATCCTTTTTACTAATATCAAAGGGCAAGAAGTGAATCTCGGATTTATCTCTACAAGTGAAATCAGCAATTTTCTCTAAATTGTTGTTTTCAAAAACATTTATGCCTAATTGTGCAATAGTAGTTGGTAAATGCAAAACTTCCATTAGCTTCAGCAATTGTTTAATTGATTGATTAGCTAATTTATTATTATTTTTCATTTCTTCAAGTTTTAGTTGCAATAATAAACCGACTCCAACAATCTCTCCATGAAAGAATTTATTAGGAGTAATTATCTGAGTAATTGCATTATGAAGAGCATGTGCCGCAGCTGTCCTACATTTTTCTCCACCAATTCCTCCAACTAGTCCTGCAGTAAGTCCACAAGCTTCAATTGTATTACTCCAAGAATAATTATTTTTTATTTCATCTTTAAATGCTTTTTCTCCATCTATAAGTAGTTGATCTCTCAGAACTCTAGATATTTGAATCGCTTGTTGAACAAGGCCATCATTAATTGTTGAACTAGTTATTGAGGATTCATACCATTTTGCCAAAGCATCTGCTATGCCACTTGCAAGCGTTCTTGATGGGGCTGTTTGAATAAATTTATGATCAAATACCAGAACTTTTGGACAAGCACTTAAAGCAACATCCTTGATGAATTGGCCATTTTTTGTATATATGTTTGATAAAGCAGTCCAGCCTGCGCATGTAGATGCACTAAGAGGCACTGTAATAGATGGAATATCAAGACTCTCTGCGATGTATTTTCCAGAATCAAGAACTTTTCCCCCACCCGCTGCTATCACAGAATCATGTTTATTTTTTAAAACTATATTTTTAACTCTTGAGATATCTTCATAACAACAATCAAAATGTAGACAAGCAGTCCCAGGTTTAAGTTTTTTATTTTCTAAATCACTAAAAATTTTGTTTCTCAGTTTTTGGGTAGAGGAGCTTCTCCCTAAAATCAAAGGGGCTTTAGAGAATGAAGAAATGTGAGGTAAAGCTTTCTCCCAAGCATCATTCCCCCTGAATATGATTTCTGGAGAGATTGACTGCATATTTAAGCTAATTATTAAAAGTTAGCACTTGCCAACTCCTGTGAAGACTCTTCGTTGGAGATATTAATTGTAACTTTTTTATTATCATCTATATCAACTAAAGCCTTATCACCATCTTTTATTCTTCCAGAAAGAACTTCTTCAGCCAAACTATCTTCTAGTAAACGCATAACAGCTCTTCTCAACGGTCTTGCGCCGTAAGAAGGATTATAGCCCTCTTCTACAAGTCTTTCTTTAAAAGCATCGGTTACATTTAACTTAATACCTTTATCTTGTAATCTGGCAAAAACTTCTTGTAACATTATATCAGCAATTTCTTTAACCTCATTTTTATTTAGTTGCCTGAATACAATTATCTCATCAAGTCTATTTAAAAATTCAGGTCTAAAGTATTGCTTTAGTTCTTCATTAACGAGTGATTTTATTCTATTGTATTGACTATCTTCAACAGAATTACCAGAAAACTCAAAGCCTAAACCACCTCCTCCTTTTTCGATAACTTTAGAGCCAATATTAGATGTCATAATTAACAAAGTATTTTTAAAGTCAACAGTTCTACCCTTGGAATCTGTTAATCTACCATCTTCTAGTAGTTGCAATAATAGATTGAATACATCTGGATGAGCCTTCTCTACTTCATCAAAAAGGACAACAGTATATGGACGTCTTCTAACAGCCTCAGTAAGCTGGCCACCTTCATTAAAACCAACATAACCTGGAGGAGAGCCTATAAGTTTACTAACAGTATGTCTTTCCATGAATTCTGACATATCAAGTCTAATCATTGCCTCCTCACTGCCAAAGAAATATGAAGCTAATGACTTAGTCAACTCAGTTTTTCCTACACCAGTAGGACCTGAAAAGATAAAACTTGCAATAGGCCTGTTAGGATTTTTTAGTCCAACCCTAGCTCTTCGAATGGCTCTTGAAACAGCCTTTACAGCCTCGTCTTGCCCTATTAGTCGTTGGTGAAGTGTCTCCTCCATATTAAGAAGCTTGACTGATTCAGTTTCTGTTAATTTCTGAACAGGCACACCTGTCCATGATGCAACGATGTGTGCTACATCTTCTTCACATACAAGGGGGCTTGATAAAAATTTTGAATCATTTTTAGTTAAGTCAGCATTAGTATCAGAATTAGATTTTTCTTCACTTGTCGATTCTTTTTTACTTTCAAGTACTTCTTTTATTTTCGCTGATAATTCCATCTCTTTTTCTCTTAATTGTCCAGCCTGATCAAAGTTTTGGTCTCTTACAGATTCTTCTTTTTGTTTTTGAATTTGCCTTAATTCTTTATCTATTTGTTTAGCTTCAGGGGGGAGTTTAGAATTAATTAAACGAACTCTGCTACCTGCCTCATCAATAAGATCTATAGCCTTATCTGGTAAAAATCTATCAGAAATGTAACGATCACCGAGATGAGCCGCTGCTTCTAAAGCATCATCAGTGATTTTAAGGCGATGATGTTGTTCGTAACGTTCTCTAAGACCTTTTAAAATTTCAATTGTATCTTCAATAGAAGGCTCACCAACCATGACAGGTTGGAATCTTCTTTCAAGGGCGGCATCTCTTTCAATATGTTTTCTATATTCATCAAGTGTTGTTGCTCCAATACATTGAAGTTCTCCTCTGGCTAAAGCTGGCTTTAAAATATTTGCAGCGTCTATAGCTCCTTCAGCCGCTCCGGCACCAATTAAAGTATGCACTTCGTCAATAACAAGAATCACATTACCTGCAGATTTAATTTCTTCCATTATTTTTTTTAGTCTTTCTTCGAATTCACCCCTATATTTTGTTCCTGCTACCAAAAGTCCTATGTCAAGAGTTAAAACTCTCTTATCTTCAAGAATATCAGGGATATCACCTAACTGTATTCTTTGAGCTAAACCTTCTGCAATTGCTGTTTTACCAACACCTGGCTCTCCGATGAGTACAGGATTATTTTTTGTCCTTCTTCCTAATATTTGGACTACCCGATCAATTTCTGAATGACGGCCAACTACTGGATCTAATTTTGATTCACTAGCTAACTTTGTTAAGTTTGTTCCAAATTCATCAAGGGTAGCTGTTTTTTGATTTCCTTTACTTGAATTCGCTCCACTGCCAACATCAGCTGTTTCGCCTAACATTCTGATAACTTGTGTTCTTACTTTTGTGAGATCAATACTCAGATTCTCAAGGACTCTAGCAGCTACACCTTCACCTTCTCTGATTAGTCCTAATAATAGATGCTCAGTTCCGATATAGTTGTGACCTAGTTGACGAGCTTCTTCAAGAGATAATTCTAAAACCCTTTTAGCCCTTGGTGTGAAAGGTATTTCGACAGCGACAAAACCCGAACCTCTTCCAATTATTTTTTCTACTTCAATTCTTGAGTCTTTTAAGTTAACACCTAGTGATTTAAGGACCTTTGCTGCAACACCAGTCCCTTCTCCAATTAAGCCTAGGAGAATTTGTTCTGTTCCAACGAAATTATGGCCAAGTCTTCTAGCTTCCTCTTGGGCAAGCATTATGACCTTAATAGCCTTTTCTGTAAATCTTTCGAACATTAGAAGACCGAATTCCTACTAATAACCTACCAGTAATATGTCAATTTTGTGTTCAGAATGAGCTTTTGTGAATACCCAAAAAGGTAATTTATTTATTTAAACCCAACTTTTTTGGTGGTATAGCAGTAAATTATAGTAATTTCAAGCATTCTGGTTATCCGCACAATATGTATTTATAAATCCTTTTGCTGTTAATTTTTTTTCTTTTAAAAGAGCATCTGAACCATCTCTATAATAATTTTTTCTTATTCCCACGGTAAAAAAATCAAACCGACTATAAAATTTTTCAGCAGAAAAATTGCTCTTAGAGACTTCTAATATTAATTTTTTTACATTTATTTTTTCGCATAACTCTATTAAGTAGCTCATAAGATCAGATCCAAAACCTTTATTTCTAAAATCATTCAATACTGAAAAATAATTAATTTGTGCCTCATCCAGAACAACTTGAAGAACACAAATTCCTACTAATTGATTTCCAAATGACAATCCAAAGACTTTTGTACCCTCTTTTTTAAATTCGTTAGCCCATTGTTTTTTGTTCCACAATGAAATCGTATTTGAATCTAATTCATAACATAAGTCAACATCTTTCTCATTTATTTGTTTAATAGATATCATTTTATAGTAGACAAATACTTAAATATTTAAATTAAAGTCATTATAAAATATGGCAGTTTTAACCCCTTTGTAATTCCCATGGAAGAAAAAAAATCCTTCTTAAAAAACAAGATAGACTCTAAAAGTCCAAATAAAAATATAGTTCCGATAACTACATCAATTGGAAGTGATGGGAAATTATCAGTTGGTGGATGTTCTATTGAAGAGTTAGTAAAAAAATATGATTCTCCACTTTACATTTTGGATGAAATCACACTAAGAAATTCTTGTAGAGCGTATAAAAAAGCCCTAGAAAAATATTACCCAGGCAATTCACTACCCATATACGCTTCAAAGGCTAATAGTTCTATCTTCATGAGTAATCTTGTTTCCTCAGAAGGTTTAGGACTTGATGCTGTTTCTGAAGGGGAATTATTAACGGCTCTAAAAGGTGGGGTTCCAAATGAAAAAATTGTTTTTCATGGAAACAATAAATCAGATAAAGAAATAGAGTTCGCGGTAAAAAATAATATTAAAGTAATTGTAGATAATGACTATGATTTAAAAAGATTAGAGGAAATTTCAAATTCATTAAATCATCAATTAGAAATAATGATTCGCTTTACTCCTGGCATAGAATGTCACACACATGAGTATATAAGGACAGGATCCTTTGACAGCAAATTTGGTTTTGGAATTGAATATTTGAATGTTTTATTTGCCAGCATCAAAGATGCTAAACATCTAAAGTTAAAAGGATTACATGCTCATATTGGTTCCCAGATTTTTGAATTAGAACCTCATGAGGATCTTGGTGAAATAATGGTAAATGTCATTTTAGAAGCCAGAAAGTTTGGCCACAATATTGAGGAACTTAATGTGGGGGGAGGTTTAGGTATCAAATATACAGAAAGTGATGATCCACCTTCAATTGATGAATGGGTCAAAACAATTTCATCTTCTGTTGTTGAGGCTTGCAAAAAAAACAACTTGGATCTTCCTACTTTAATGTGTGAGCCTGGTAGATCTATAGTATCTACAGCAGGTATTACGATTTACAAAATTGGAGCATTTAAAAAAATTCCTGGGATCAGAACATATTTATCTGTTGATGGCGGGATGAGTGATAATCCAAGACCAATAACATATCAATCAAATTACTCCGCATGTTTAGTAAGTAATCCATTGAATATTAACTCCAAAAATAAATATACTATTGCTGGTAAGCATTGCGAATCAGGAGATGTACTATTTAAAGAAATAGAATTAGCAAATTGCAAAACAGGTGATCTTATCTGTGTTTTTGGAACTGGTGCCTACAATAATTCAATGAGTTCTAATTACAATAGGATTCCTAGACCTGCTGCTCTCTTAGTTTGTGATGGGGAAGCAGAGATTATTCAAAAAAGAGAAAGTCCATTAGATCTATTGAAATATGATGTATTACCGGATCGCTTTATTAAACAAAATTAGGTACATTTAAATTAATTTTGTTTTTAATGTGAATTTCTGGGGGTTTATAAATTTAAAGTTTTTATTAGATGTCTTATTTGCTCTCGGCTTTGGTCTTTTGTTATTTTCTAGAGTAAAAGAACAGAGAACGTTATGGCTCTTGAGGGGATATTTGTTTTTAGTTTCAACCGCCTGGTTCATACAAAGATATGCCTATCTTCCTTTAACATCAAAATTAATTGATGCTGTAGTTCTCGCTTGTTCTCTTTCCTTAGCAATTCTTTGGCAAGGAGAACTACGGAGATTAATGGAATTATTAGGCACTGGTAGGCTAGCTGTATTACTAGGAAATCCACCAAAAGAATTTAGAGCCACTTCAACAACTATTACTCAATTAGTTGATACTGCCGGTAAACTTTCTCAAAACAGGAGAGGGGCATTAATAGTTGTTGATTTGGGCAGTGACTTGAGACCTGAAGATTTTCTATATTCAGGAACAAATATTGAAGCACAATTATCAACTGACCTTCTAATAAATCTTTTTGCAACAGATACCCCATTACATGATGGAGCAGTTCTTGTTAAAGGTAACAAAATAATATCTGCCGGCGTAATACTTCCTCTCTCAAGGCAAGGAATTAGTAGATACGGTACAAGACATTTAGCAGCATTAGGAATTACAGAAAGATTTGACAGGTGTATTTGTATTGTTGTTTCTGAAGAGACAGGTACGTTATCCTTAGCGAACCAAGGAAAACTTGAAAGACCAATTACCAGTAGTAGATTGCAAGAACTTCTTGTGAATTTGATTGGTAATCAAAACACCATAGGAACAAGTAAATCAGCGTTAAGTAAAAATACTTTATCCCAAAAGACAATTTCAAGTGATAATACTATCAGTAATATGAATGAAAAAGATTCCAATAAATCAGAAATCATTATTAACAAAAAGGATTAACTAATGAGCTTAGGAAAAATAATTGACAAGACAAATAATGACTTATCTAGAAGGATAGATAAGCAGAAAGTTCCAGAACATGTAGCAATAATTATGGACGGGAATGGGAGATGGGCCACCAAAAGAGGTTTACCTCGTTCATTTGGACACAACAAAGGTGTTAGCGTACTAAAAGAGATTATTAAGGCATCTAAAAAGTTAGGTTGTAAGGTACTTACTGTTTATGCTTTTTCGACTGAAAATTGGACACGGCCAACAAAAGAAGTTAACTTTCTCATAAATCTTTTTAGCGAAGTTTTGAGAAACGAAATAGAAGAAATCCATCAAGAATCTATAAAAATTAAATTCATAGGAGATATAACCCCTTTCCCAAAGACTTTAAAAGAAATAATCTACAGTTCAGAATCTCTAACAATTAATAATAGTTCTTTTTTATTAAATGTTTGTGTTAACTACGGAGGAAGACAAGAAATAGTAAAAGTTGCAAAAGAACTAGTATTAAAATCTTCTTCTGGAGAAATAAAACCAAGTGAAGTTAATGAAGAATTATTTAATTCGAAGCTATTAACTAAGGGTATTAAGGATCCAGAATTACTAATAAGAACTAGTGGAGAGAAAAGGATTAGTAATTTTCTTTTATGGCAGTTAGCTTATTCAGAAATTTATATATCTGACGTTCTATGGCCTGACTTCAATGAGTTCGAATTTCTGAAAGCAATAATTGATTACCAATCAAGGAATAGACGTTTCGGCGGTATAGAATCATTACCAAATGAATCTTTTGAAGATTCTCAATTTTCTTCCTAACAAAAAATGACTAATTTGGATAATCATTTTAATAGTAAAATTAGGTTCGATTGGGAAAAAGAGGAGATATTGGAAATACTTAATATGCCTCTGATTGATTTAATGTGGGAATCACAAATAGTTCATAGAAAATTTAATAACTATAAAGTTCAATTAGCATCATTGTTCAGCGTAAAAACTGGTGGATGCGAGGAAAATTGCTCATACTGTAGCCAATCAATTTATAGTGCTAGCGAAATCAAAAGTCACCCACAGTTACAAGTTGAAGAGGTTTTAGCAAGAGCTCAAACTGCGAAAAAAGAGGGTGCAGATAGATTTTGTATGGGTTGGGCATGGAGAGAGATTAGAGATGGGAAATCTTTTGATGCAATGTTAAAAATGGTTAGCGGTGTAAGAGATTTAGGAATGGAAGCATGCGTTACTGCTGGAATGCTTACAGAAGAACAAGCTTCAAGACTCGCCGATGCAGGTTTGACCGCGTATAACCACAATCTTGATACTAGTCCTGAGCACTATAAAAATATTATTACAACTAGAACTTATCAAGACAGACTAGATACCATCAAAAGAGTAAGGAATGCAGGAATAAATGTTTGTTGTGGAGGAATTATAGGTTTGGGTGAAACCAATAGCGATAGAGCATCTCTTTTGAAAGTGCTTTCAAACATGAATCCGCACCCTGAAAGTGTCCCTATAAATTCATTAGTAGCTATTGAAGGTACTGGTTTAGAAGATAATCAAGAAATCGACTCTATTGAGATGATAAGGATGATAGCTACAGCAAGAATTCTTATGCCTAAAAGCAAAATAAGATTAAGTGCAGGACGAGAAAAGCTATCAAAAGAGGCCCAAATTTTATGTTTTCAATGCGGGGCAAATTCAATTTTTTACGGAGATGAGTTACTCACAACTTCTAATCCATCTTTTCAATCAGATAGAAAACTTCTTAAGGAGGTTGGAGTATCATTTAACAAAGATTTTGAGACTTCTGAAAGAACATTATCTTCTCTATGAAAGGCAAAAATTATAAAATAGTTTCTCTTTATTCTTTTTTTCCATTTCAAGAAAATTTTATTCTTGATCTCAAAAATAAATTATTAGAAATCGAAAATGATAACGATCTTTCAGGATTATTAATTTTTGCAGGTGAGGGTATTAATGGAACTATTTGTGCTGAGAAAAATGTGATTGATATAGTTATCAATTTACTTAGCAAATATACAGATAATAGAAATTTGAATATCAAAGTAAACTTTTCAAAAAAAAAGGTATTCAAAAAATTAAAAATAAAAATCAAAAAAGAAATAGTTACGATGGGCATCAATGGAATAAACCCTTCACAAGATAATGGGACTTATATTGATTCAACTGATTGGAATAAGTTAATTAAAAATAAAAATACAATTGTCATTGATACTAGAAATCATTACGAAGTTTCTATAGGAACATTTCAGAATTCTATAAATCCAAATACAAGAAACTTTAGTGAATTCCCCGGATGGGTTGATGATCATTTAGATAATTATTTAGAAAATAAACAATCTACAAATATAGCAATGTTTTGTACTGGAGGTATCAGATGTGAAAAAGCTACTAGTTTGTTGAAAAAGAAAGGTTATAAAAATATTTATCATCTTCAAGGGGGCATCCTTCAATACCTTGATGATATACCAAAAGAAGAAAACTTATTTGAAGGTGAATGTTATGTTTTTGATAAAAGAGTTGCTTTAGATCAAGAATTAGAAAAAGGCTCCTACTCAATTTGTCATGCATGCGGAATGCCAGTTTCAATTCTAGATCAAGAAAGAAAAGAATATAGAAAGGGTATCCAATGTCATTTCTGCATAGACCAATTTAGTGATGATGATAGAAAAAGATTTGAAGAAAGACAAAAACAAATTGATAGATTAAAAGTGGAAAATCATAAAATCTATAAGGACTAATTTTCAAAATCATGAAAGTTGAAGAATTGGAAAAGTTAGCAGGAACCATTGGATTATTAATTAAAATTCAAGTTAGAGAAACTCTCGGATTATGTTTCTTTAGAATCGTTATAGCAGAACAGAAAGATAACATAATTAAGATTTGGGCCGAAATGAAAGGTTGGACTTATCTAAATAAAAAAGGTATTCAACTTGATACATTAAGAATCCTTAGTAAAGCGCCTGTTTTTGTTTCGGAATTAATATGGGCAACAACTATGGCTTGGGCAATTGAAAAAAAATCAAGCAACAAAGTAAGACTTTTAGCTATTTTTGATAGTGAAGGATATAGTAAAAAACTTGTAAGATATTTCAAATTAATAGGATTCAAAATTGTAAAAGAAGTTGGTTCTAGCCCATTAGATCTTTTATTAAGATTGGTTTGGGGAGGTGCAGGTACACTCATGAACGGGGAATGTATTTCCATATTGAAAAAAATTGAAAAAAAACTGTCTTTAATTTAAGAAAGTTAACCCGCATGATAACTACTTCTAACTAATGGGCCAGAAGATACTTTTTTGAATCCTAATTCCTTAGAGAAGCGATATAAATATTCAAACTCTGATGGATCCCAATATTTCTCAACTGCCAAATGATTTAATGAGGGCCTTAAATATTGGCCAATTGTAATTTGATCACAATCTATTTTTTTAAGATCATAAATTGTATTTTTTATTTCATCCAATGTTTCCCCAAGACCTAACATAATGCCTGATTTGGTTTGAATATGAGGAGCAATATCTTTTGACTTTTTTAGCAAGGTAAGGGATTTTTTGTAATTCGCACCCCTTCTAACTTCTTTTTGAAGTCTTTCAACAGTTTCAAGATTATGATTAAAGCATATTGGATCTTTTTCTAAAATCATCTTCAATCTCTCAGTCTGAAGGTTATTAGTTTCATAAAAATTTTTGCCTCCACCCCATAAATCAGGAGTTAAAACCTCTATTTTTATTGTTGAATCAATTTTTCTAATCTCATCAATTGTTGATATAAATAAATTTGCACCATGATCAGGGAGATCGTCTCTAGCTACAGATGTCAAAACAACATATTTCAAATTTAGTACTTTCACTGCTTCAGCGACTTGAGTACATTCATCAATATTGATAGAACTAGGTCTACCTTTATTTACCTGACAAAAAGCACATGAACGAGAACATATCGATCCGCCCAGTAAGAAAGTGGCTGTTCCTGAGGCATAACATTCTGCTCTATTTGGACATCTTGCTTCTTCACAAATAGTATGAATATTTGATTTTTTGATGAGCGTTTGTATTTTTTCGGATTCTGAAGCTTTACTAATAGGAAATTTAATCCAAGAGGGAAGTCTTAAGATTTTTTCTTTCTTGATTAGATTATTGTCTCTCATTGTCTAATTTAGTTTTGTTCTTCCCTCTAACGCCCTTGCAAGTGTAACTTCATCCACATATTCAAGTTCACTACCCATTGGGAGGCCATATGCAATCCTCGTAACTTTAGTAAAAGAGGCTAACAATTTCCCAATATAAAGACTTGTTGTATCTCCCTCAACACTGGGGGGCAATGCCAATATGATCTCATCTATTTCAGACTTACTAACTCTCTCTACCAAGCTTCTTATCTCTAAGAGTTCGGGTCCAACAGAATCCATTGGGGATATTAAACCACCAATAACGTGGTAAACACCTTTAAATTCTCTGGCGCGCTCCAAAGCAAGCAGATCTTTGGTTTCTGCCACTACACAGATTAGTTTTTGATTTCTTTCAGTATTTTTACAAATTTCACACTCATCTTCTGAAGTCAAATTGAAACATTTTTTGCAACGACCAACATTACTATGCGCTTCTATAAGAGCCTTTGAAAAATCTCTTATTGTACTTTCAGGTTGTTTTAAAATAAACAGGGCTAATCGTTGCGCTGTTCTTGGACCAATCCCTGGGAATTTCTCAAAATGACCAATTAATTTTGAAAGCGGTTTGGTATAAGTAATCAAAATCAAACTATTTCTAGGGATAATTTAGACGCAAAATTCTGAATTGCCATAATTGTTTGCTTTTAATGTCTTATTATGTTTTTAGTTAGTAATTTCAAACAAAATGAAAAATATTAAATTTAACCCTTTCAAATATTTATTTTTGATTTTTTTGTGTTTAACACTGAGTGCTTGTAGTGGCGGACTTAATGCGGGATTAGAAGCTTATCAAAGTTCAGATGGAAGATATGCCTTTTTGTATCCAACAGGATGGACTAGAGTAAAAGTCGATGGAGGACCTGAAATTATTTATCATGATCTAATAAATAGTAATGAAACCTTAAGTTTAGTTATTTCTGATGTAAATAAAGAGGTTCAATTAGAGCAATTAGGAAGTCCAAGTGAAGTAGGTCAAACATTAATCGATAAAGTCATTGCTCCGAAGGGTTCAGGTAGAGAAGTGAAACTTATAAATGCCAATAAGAGGGAGGCATCCAATCATATTTTCTATGATTTAGAATATGAATTAAATTTAAATGAACAGGCCAGACACGAATTGGCTACTGTCGTAATTGATAGAGGAACACTTTACACTTTCGCTGTGGGAACAAATGAAGAGAGATGGAATAAAGTTGACGGTATGTTTAGTAATGTAATTGAATCATTTAACTTTTTAATATAGTTCAGAAATTCTGTACTAGATTCCTACTTGAACATTCCATAAATCAGCATATATTTTGTTCTGATCTAATAGTCTTTCATGTTTTCCGCTTTCGACTATTTTACCTTTATGAATAACAACAATGTTATCCGCATTTTTTATAGTGCTTAATCTATGAGCTATTACTATAGTTGTTCTTTCTTTGGTGATTTTAGATAATGATTTTTGAATTAAAGCCTCTGTTTCATTATCAACTGAGGCTGTAGCTTCATCTAATATTAATATTGGTGCATCCTTTAAAACAGCTCTCGCCAAGGCAATTCTTTGACGTTGTCCGCCTGAGAGCCTTTGGCCCCTTTCCCCCACTATAGTTTTATAGCCATCTGGCAATTGTTCAATAAATTCATGAGCTTCCGCAATCTTTGAAGCTTTAATAATATCTTTAAGACTTGGGTTGATTGAGCCATAAGCAATATTTTCTTGTACACTGCCATGAAATAAATAAGTTTCTTGACTTACTAAAGAAATACACTTTCTTAAATCCCTCAAATTTATTTCTTTAATAGAAATGCCATCCAAGGTTATTAACCCATTATTACTATCATATATCCTAAGGAGTAATTTGATTATTGTACTTTTCCCAGAACCTGTTAAACCAACAATTCCTAATGTTGAGTTATTTTCAATTTTAAAATTTATGTTTTTTAAAGTTAAATCTCGTCCAGGATAATTAAAATTTATATTATTAAAAATAATTTCTCCTTTAATATCTTTAGGTTCAATTTTTATTTTTCCATCTTTTATTTTTATAGGCGTATCTATGAGATCAATTACTCTATTTATCGAAGCCATAGATCTCTGAAAATCATCTAAAACATGCCCCAAAGTAGTTAAAGGCCACAATAGTCTTTGTGTAATAAATACTAAAAAACTATAAGTTCCTACATCAAGTGTCTTATTCCAAGTTTGGAAACCTCCAATTAATAGAATCGCTATAAAAGCAAATAAAATTGCAAATCTTATAAGAGGGATAAAAGCAGAAGATAATTTTATTGCAGCCTTATTACTTCTTTGATAATCCAGACTTTGTTTATTTAATCTATTTAGTTCCCATTTTTCTTTAGTAAAACTTTTGATTGTTAGAATTCCACTTAAATTATTATTAAGTCTTGATGCCAACAGCCCAGCCTTATTTCTAACATCTTTATATTTTGGAGCAAGCTTCCTTTGAAATTTAATTGATCCTAAAAATATAATTGGAATAGGAAAGAAAGCAAATAAAGCGATTTTTGGAGAAACAAAAATCATCGTGCCACCTATTATCAAGACAGTTATAAATAACTGAATAATCTGATTAGCACCTTGATCTAGAAATCTCTCGAGTTGATTTATATCATCATTTAAAATAGATAATAGTCTTCCAGTATTATCGCTTTCAAAAAATTCCATATCTAATTCTTGTATATGCTCATAAGCTTTTATTCTCAATTTATGTTGCGAAAGCTGAGCCAAATTTCTCCATAAAACAGAATATAAATATTCAAAGGAAGATTCGCCAGACCAAACTATTCCTGAGGCAAATGCAAGGAAAATTAATTGTGCTGAAACTTCTTTTATACCAAAACCAGCGATCCATGAATTTTGTTCTTTTACGACTATATCCACCGCAAGACCAATTATTACAGGAGGAGCTAAATCTAATATTTTATTAATTACGGAACTAAAAAAAGCAAAAAATAGTAATTTTCTTTCATCAATAAGATTTAAATAAAGTCTAATTATTGGATTTTGCGTTTTATTAGTTCTCATAAAAATACTACTAAATTATTCTGTTATGATTTAAGACTTTCTTGAGTTTCTAATTTACATTTTGTTTTTGCAACTTGATGACTTGCAGTTTTTATAAATTCATCGTAGTAGCATTCACAAGTTTCATTAGCAATTCCCTCACTATATTCCATTTCTGCTTTTAACATCTCCTCTTTAACACTCTGAATACAAAATGATTTTATGATTGAATTTGATTTGGTTTGGGCTAAATAATAGCTATTAAAAGAAGTCAATAAGCTAATGAGATTCACAAGAAGAAAAAATTTATATTTGCTGGCTTTCATTGCGTTGAATTAGTATCTTACTTTAATTTTTTTTAATTTATTTTTAGTTTCTCTATGCAGATCTCTAGGCAAATCAACCAAACTATAATCATTAAAAATCTGTATCTTACCAATTGATCTACCATTTATATTAGTTGAATTACAGATTGAGGATATTATATTTGCAACTCTAACTCCATCAAATTTACCAAAGTTAAATTTGTAGGTCTCAAAAGAATCATTTTGATAATTATTTCTTCTGTTTGAATTTCTCAAACGATTATTGCCGTTTCTATTTGATCTATTTCGTTCATTATTATTTTGTTTATGAATCCAAGAATCATCTTCATCAAGAAAAAATGCTTTATTACCAATTACCAAATTGATTGCAGCCATTGCGATATTTGTATCATCCAACGAGTGTTTTTCTTTTAAATTATCTAATACATCAATAATCAAAGCTTTATTTTCTTCATTTTCTTCTTTAGCTAAAGAACTCTCATTAACATTCTCAATAAGTTTCTCCATCCTTTTTTCATTTATTAGTTTATTATTCGGTATATTAATTTCTTCAATCTTAGTTCTTGTTGCATTTTCTAAGTTTCTTAGAAAATGCTTTTCTCTTTGATTAACAAATAAAATTGCTTCTCCAGATCTACCTGCTCTGCCAGTTCTTCCAATTCTATGCGTATATGTTTCTTTATCGAAAGGAAAATCATAATTAACAACAAGTTTTATCCTCTCAACATCTAATCCTCGAGCCGCAACATCAGTTGCAACAAGGATATCAATAAATCCTTTTTTTAATCTATCAACTGTATTTTCTCTTTGATTTTGAGGTATGTCTCCATTAAGTACTGCAACAGTATGACCTGAGTTTTCAAGAGCTTCGGCTATTGAATTAGTAAGTAATTTTGTCCTTACAAATATTATTACTCCCTCGTTATTAAGTTCTAATATTCTTTTTAAAGCATCTAACTTATGATGTCTCTGGACATATATAAATTTTTGCGAAATTAATTGGGTTTCTTTTTTTACACTTTTTATTAAAATTTCAGCGGGGTCATTTAGATATTTTTTTGCTATGTTTCTAATCTCATTAGGCATTGTTGCTGAAAATAATACCATCTGTTTATTTTCTGGAAGTTTATCTATTATCCATTCAATATCTTCAAGAAAACCCATATTTAACATTTCATCGGCCTCGTCTAAAACAAGACAATTTATACCGTTAATTTTAAAAGTTCCTTGTCTTATATGATCCATTATTCTGCCAGGAGTCCCAACTACTACGTCAACTTTTCTTTTCAATGCCGAAATTTGATTTCGGTAGTCGGTACCTCCATATATTGCAACTGTCTTAAAATTACCAGATTCAGAACTATAACTTTTAAAAGATTCTGCCACTTGCGTTGCCAACTCCCGAGTAGGAGTCATAACTAACACTTTGGCATTTAATTCATTATTATCAGCGAGTTTTTCTATTAATGGTAAAGCGAAAGCTGCAGTCTTACCTGTTCCAGTTTGAGCTTGGCCTAATAAATCTCTGCCTAACATTAGTTCAGGAATAGCAGCTTTTTGTATAGGAGTAGGATTCTTATATCCTTTATTTTTTAAAGAATTTAAGATCGATTTATTAAAACCAAAATTGAGAAATCCATCCTCATTATCATTTACTTTCGATACTTCTAATGGTTGCGATCCAAATTCTTTTTCACTTTCTAATTTCTTGGAGTCATTTAAAGAAATATCATCTTTCTGAGATTTTAAATGCCCATTATCAACTATGCGTCCGTCTTTTTTAGATGTCATTTTAAATGCCCAATTATCTTCTGATCAGGCATTCAACAAATATCTAAATTTACTTAAATTGCTGACTAGCCATACAGAGCCGAATTATTAATCTAACATCTTAAGGTTAAAATCTTACTAATTTCTCAAAAAAATATTTAATTTAAATAATAAATGTTTAGAAATTTCTTGGCTCTTGTAACTGCAGTATAAAGCAACCTTCTTTCAAAATCATCTCTGCAAAAGATATTTTCGCTATCTTTTTTTTCTTTTAAAGCATATTGCTTTCTTCTGTATTTTTGAGACCACAAAATACTTACCATCTCAGATTCACTTCCTTGTGATTTATGGATGGTGATAGCAACTGCTGGCACAACATTTTCTAAATTAGATGGATCAATTAATTCAACAATTTCTTCGTTATTATCATTGTATTTTCTAAAAAGAAATTTTCTTTCATTTTTTGAACCTATAAGGACGCCAATATCTCCATTTGACAATCCAAGTTCATTATTATTTTTTGTGCACATGATTGGAACCCCCTCACTAAGGGTTTTCAGGTCATAAGGTTTTTTCTGACCAAAAACAATTTCATTCAAATATTCAACACTCCATATCCCGGTATTTTTTTCACATAAAATTAAGTGACTTTGTAAATCCATAAATATCTTATCTACTAAATCCTTTTCATTAAGCAATAAATTATGATTGCCATCATCAAATATATATTTTCTTTTACTTAAATTTGAAGTTGAATGACTTAACTTATTTAGATGACTTTTAATTTCATTAAAAAGATGTTTTGGAATATCTTTTTCTCTACTTTTTGTAAAAGTAACTTCTTTTGATTTTTTATATTTTTCTAATTCTCTAATCTTTTGATTAAGGGAAGAATCATCTTTATTAAAGATCAATCTACTAATTAATGCAATATCACCAATGTTTCTGTATGTTTTATTTAAATTTACTATGCAAGAATTAATTAAACTATTATCACAATATTCAAACAAATAATTCCAGATAGAACAGTTATTTATAGGGGACAACTGATTTTTATCGCCTACTAAAATAATTTTGCAGTCCCTTGCTAGTAAACTTAAAACTGATTCAATCAAATCTATATTTACCATTGACATTTCATCAATTATGAAAATATCAAGTTCTTTTAGTTTAAATTTCAATTTAAGAGAATTATTCTGAGAATTTAATATCCATCTATGTAATGTTTGGAATTCTATTTGATCTACAAATTTGCTGGAGGAAATATTCTTTTTATCATTTAGAGATTCTTTTAGACGAGCTGTTGCTTTCCCTGTAGGAGCTGACAAACCAATATTTAAAAAGTTATCAATTTCGAGAATTTCTAAAATTAAATTTATTATTAAAGTTGTTTTACCTGTGCCTGGCCCTCCTTGAAGAAAAACCAAGTTTGAATATTCAAATATATTTTTAATTTGATTAATTTTATTATCATCTTCATAAATTATCGAATTAATAAAAATATCGGAATCTATTTTTTTTAAAAAGGAATTAATAACTCTATCTATCTGAGTTGACCATTTCGCGAGGGCTAATTTTCTATCGACCAATAAGAATGGAGAATTAAGGCAACCTATTAAGCCTATATCTTGTAGAACTTCTAAATGTTTATTGGGCCAGCCATCTTCTAATAGCTCAAGGATTATTAAACTATTATCTATATCAATAATAGTTTCACCATTTTTTTCAAACTCTAGTAAAATTTTCAACGTATCTTTTACATAATTACCATATTTTTTTTCATTAAATTTGAAAATATCCGAGATTAGGTTAAATACATGATCATATTGGAAATTCTCAATATCATTAATCATTTTTGTCATCCTAAAAAAGGTTATCTAAATAAATAATTCTGTTTAAAGGAGCATAACTAATAAAAACACCTGGAGATATATCTTTTAAATTTGATTTCTCAAATAATTGAAAATCTGGCAATCCTTTTAAAAACAAATAAATATATCCTCCTAGATGTAGATTTGGTTGATAATTTTTGATTCTCCACTTTAATAATCTATGTAGTGCTAATAAATAAAGATGAGATTGCAATGGATAATGATGTTTAATCATTTCATCTCTCATATTTTCATAGTTATAGTTTATCGGTAAGCAAGCACTGTTATCACTTCCAGCAATAAAATTACTTTTCCAATCAATTATCCACCATTTACTATCTTCTAATGTATTACCTACAGGAAAGACACAGTCAATACATCCTGAATGAAAACCTTTATTCATAATTTGCAGATCATTTATTTTATTTGAGTATTCTTCTCCAAATTCATATTCCTGATCTAGGAGAAAGCATTTTGATATATCTTGAGAATTTAGATTTCTGCCTTTATAAGATAGTGTTAAATCATATTTAACCTCCTTGAGTATTTTTTCTTTTGGGATATCAACTAGTTTCTTGTTTTGTAATTTACTTCCTAAAGGAATATTTATAACTCTTAAGATAGATTCTTTTACTTTAAAAGCTAAAGAAGTATCGATTTGATGAAATTTCAATTCCTCAACAATTAAGTCAATTAATTCTTGAGTACTATCATTTCTAAATTCAAATCTTTCAATTATTTTATGCAAACAAGTACCAGCAATAGTCCCTTTTGGAAATTCACTTAGGGGATTTGGATAAGAAAAATAATTAGGATAATTTATTAATTTATTAGAATTAGATTTTTGGTCAATATTAATAATTGAAATATTATCTTCATAATCCTTATATTGATTAATGGCTGCAATAATTTTTTTATCTTTACGTAGCCATGACGAATAACTTGAATAGGAAATCTCTTGGGCCTTGGGAGAATCTTTAAATAGTTTTTTATTAAATTTAACTAATTTCCAGAGATTATTAAATCTTTTAATTTGGAACCTATCATAAATCTCATTAATTTGCTGTTTCTCAATTTTTTCTACAACCGCAGATTTATAAATATCAATATTTTCAAGATTGGAAAGTAAATCATTATTTAAAATATTATTTTTATCATCTAAATCGTTAAAAATTATAAGCTTATATTTACTCCTTGTGAGTGCTACATAAATTAATCTTTCATCCTCCTTAGATAAATCTTTTTCTTCTGTTAATTTAAAATTTTCCACCTCCTCGGAATTATTAGAAATATTAATATACAAGTTTTTATCATTAATTGATTTCCAGATAGGGCCTTTAATTTTTTTTGACTTATTAGAAATAATTGAAAGATATGGACACAAGACTACATCAAATTCAAGACCCTTACTGCTATGTATAGTAGAAAGATTAATCCCATTCTTAAAATTGTAATCTTTAATAAGATAGTTTTCTCCAGTACAAGTTCGCAAAGAATCATCTAACTGATTCTGATACCATTTAAATACTTTATTGAGATTAAAGTCATTATTGATTAACTCTATTTCAATTATTTCTGAAAGTTGAAATAAATTTGAATTTAAATCTGAATCTCGAATAATCAAGGATGATTTATAATTAAAAATAAGTTCATTAATAATATTTAAAAAACCTTTTTCTCTTAGTTCTTGGGACCAATTAATACATTTATTAATTAAATTTTCTAATTTTTTGCTTTTGCGATGAACATCTAGTTCTTCTAGATCAATTTCTACAAATTTAGAAATAGCTAACAAAGCTATTTTTTTATAAATCCTAGGATGCAACAAACAATCTATGAAGTAAGTCAATAGAGTACTTGCTTCTGTATCAAAAATATTTTGTTTATTTTGAATATTGCATGGAATATTAAACTTACTTAATTTATTTTTTAAATCTAAGCATTGAAAATTATTTGATGTAAGAATCGCAATTTTATTAATATCAATTTCTTTATTATTTAAGATAAAATTAATCATATAGCGAGTTACAAGATCCTCAATATCAGTTTCTTTTTTTGAAAACTCTACAATTTCAAATACGTTTTCAAATTCAAACTTAGGGTTGCAAATTTTATTAATCCTAGAGGTTAATTCCCCATAGCTTAGTTTTGATTCTTTAAGTCCATTTTTATAAAGTTTATTAATAACATCAAGCAATTTATTTGAGGATCTATAATTATCTGAAAGATTAAAAACTTCTTTTGCTTCAGATCTTGCATCTAAGTAGGTTTCAATATCTCCTCCCCTAAATTTATATATCGCTTGTTTTGGGTCACCTACACATATTAAAAAATGATTATTTGTATTAAAGAATCTTTTTATTAAATTCCATTGAGTTCTATCTGTATCTTGGAACTCATCAACTAAGACACATTTAATTCGATTTTGAATATGAGATAGTGAACTATCATTCCTAAGATCCGAATCTAGATATGTATTTTCTACAGTCTTTATAAGATCATTGAAGTTAAAAATCGAAGATCTCTTCTTTAATTCAATTAATTTTAGATAAGCCAATTGGGTAAATATTCTTACGAATTCTGTATAAATACCCTCCTTTATTTTATAAATTCTATCTTGCAGTAATTTGAATCTACTTAAATCTAAATTCAGATGATATTTATTTACTGCTTTAATTATATTTTCTTTATAAAAATACTTAAATAAAAGATCATCATCTTTGGAAATAACATTTAGAAGTTCAATAATATCTTTTGAATAAAGCTTTTTATTAATCTCATCAATCCAATAAATTATCTGATTAAATTTATCATCTCTAGGTTTTGCTGAATATATATTACTTTTACCACCAGAATCTTTGATTAATTTACCTAATTCAATAAGCTTTAAAAATAATTCTTTACCTTCCTTATTCCATTGAGCACAAAACTCATTCCAACTAATAGATAAAAAGTCATTTAAATAATTATTTACGTCAATATCATTATATTTATTATTTATTTGTATTTTGCAAATATTTTCATTATCAATATTCTTCAAAATCTCTATAAAAAATGACTTATTAAGTCTACTTTTAAATCTAGAACTTATTTTTTTTTGACTGATTGCTGAAATTAGATCTGGATGCAAATTTAGGAAACAATCTATCCACAAATCATCTATAACATTTTTATATAAATTATCTATATTATTTTCTATAGATATATCTGAAGATAAACCAATTTCAATATTATATTCATTAATAATATTATTACAAAAAGAATGGAAGGTTGTAACTCTTAATTTATAAATTTCATTAATAAAATTATCAATTTCAGATATTATTTTTTCCTTAGATTTTTCCTTCTTAATAAATTTTAGACACCATTCATGAAGAGTATTATCTATCTTGCTTCCATTGTGATTTTGCAAAAAAGATTTTAAGTCGCTAAATCTTGAAAGTATTTTATCTCTTAATTCTGAACATGTATTTTTTGTAAAGCTTAATAAGATTATCTCCTCCGGTTTTATTTTTTTCTCCAAGACATTTCTTAAAACTATATGCGCCAAGGTAAAACTTTTACCAGTTCCAGCACTCGCCTCAATTAATTTAAACTTATTTTCTAATTTGATTTCATTAATATTCATATCTTTATTTATCTAAAATTTGACCAAATTTTTATAAATTAAATAATTTTTAAATTTATTTTTTAAATATCGTTCTTCTACAAAAATCTTTAATTTAATTAATAAAGCCAGGCTTATTGTTAAACATAAATAATAAATAGATAGCTTAGTTAAAAAAACACCAATGGAAATAATGATTAGAGAATAGTACATTGGATGTCGAGTAAATCTATAAATACCTTTAGTTACAAGTTTGCTTTTAATTACAGGTCTAGGGAAAGGAGATAAATTACGACCTAAGTCTTTAATTGCAACTAACATAAAAATTGAAGCAATTACTATAATTAAAATCCCAAGGAAATAAGATATAGGGTTAACTTTAATTATTTGTTTATTAGGAAGTAATTGCCATTGAAAAAAATGGAGAAAAATAATAAGAAACTGCAAAAAAACAAGAATCAATTCACTAGAATATTTTACAAAAACTTTAAAATTATACTTATACATTCTTCATTTCTTAAATGCTTCAATTAGAGGGCCATATAATCTAGTTGATAATTTATCAAACTTTTCATTTTCTAAAAAGAAATGTGGTTCTTTTTTATTTCCGAAACACATTTTCATTTCAATATTATCTCTTTCTCCTTTGGAAAAAGTTTTATTACCAATCCATCTATCTTCAAAAGCTTTTTTTTCATTTTTTAATTTTATTTTTGCTTCTACATATTTATAAGTACTTTCTGGAGGGAGAGGTAAACATTTTTCAGAATAATTCTTAAAAAGATTTATGTAATCCTTCAATATTAAATTTGAGTCTTCTACTCCTGGGGATAGAAGGATTTGAGATTTATATTCATTTTCTGTTCTAAAAATCACTTGAGTCTTTTTTATATTCTTATTCAAGATAGAAATAAATAGTAACTTTAACCAAGCCTCTACCAAACGACTTAAGCTGAGTTTCGAATGAATTAATTCAACAACTACATTATCAGAAATGAAATATTCTTCTTTATTTAAGTTTGCTTTAACGTAAATCCTATTAATTCTTTTATATCGACTTAAATTTGCAGATAGGCTATCTACTAAATCTTTAATCTCTTTTTCTTTTGTAAAGATACTATTTCTTGGAGTAAAAATTCCATTTTCAAACAATTGATCAATAATATTCAAATTTTTTAAATCCTCAATTATGTTCTTGTTATCAATCTCTAATTGTTGAATTACTTTAGTTATTAATTTCGACTTCTGGTAATTGCTTACATACTCTTCTTCTGGATTATGAATAAATAATTTTTGGGGTGAAATATTTTTTTTATAAAGCCAATATTTTTGTGGATTTTTGAACCAATAAATTAATTCTGATAATTTATAGTTTTTGATATCATATTTTTTTTCTTTCCAATCTAGAGTCTCTATTAAAGAATAATTACTTTTAACAATAGGATTAGTATCAAGATCAATAATTTCATTTTTAGTTAAGTCAAAATCTTTGATTATTAGTTCTCTTTGCCCTTGATTTAGAGAACTATCAAAAAAAGAAATTAACTGTTTTATAGGAGAAGAAATATCTAATTTATTATTGTCTTTATCATTCTTTACCCAAGTGACCATCAGTTTATCTCTACAAGAAATTAACGTCTCTAAAAAAAAATATTTCTCTCTTTCAAAAACTGATGGATCTCCTAGGTGATATTTATTATTTAATAAATTAATATTTTCAATTTTTGGTAATTCTGGATAATAAACACTGTTCATATTTATCAGGAATATAACTTTATGAGGAAGAAGTCTTGCATTATCAATATCACTTACAAGAATCTTATTAACGCGTGATTGGTTTTGATATTTTGCTTTATTAAGACACGAAATTAATATCTCTCTAAAAACATCCAATAAAATAAGATCATCAGGTATAAAGGAAATTTCATAATTATCTAGTATTCTAAATAATTCACTTATTTCTAAATTGAAATTTTTATTGGATTCGCCAATGTTTTTAAGTATAAATTTTGTCTTTTCAACCCAACCTTGATAAGAAAAAGATCCCCTTAGCAAATTAATATATTTTTTTAATTGAAGTAATATTTTTATCCATTTATTTAAATTTAAGCTTATATTTTTTGGGTTAAATGGTTTTTGATTAAAATTACTTAAATTAACTTCTTGTTCGTAAATCAAGCCTAAAGTAATTCTATTTATGCACCATTCTAGAGTGTTTTTTTCTTCCCCTAATCTTTCATTAGCATCTAATCCCCAATGAAAGCCTGCTTGAGTTAGTAAATAAATAATTTCATCCTTTTGGGTAATATCAAAATCAAAAATATTTTGAGTAACTTTTTTAGAAAGAATATAATCTATTTTTTCAAGTGTAATTTTCTCATTGGCTATTTCAGTAATATCAATCAGAAAATTATATAATTTTGATGAATCATCACTATTCTCATCAATAAAAAAATAAGGTAACTTATCGCCATTAATTAAATCATTATTAAAAATATATCTAAGAAAAGGTTTAATTTGATTAGTTTTTGGAGATAGAACAGCTATATCACTGTAATTTATGTTTACTGAGGAATCTAATATTTCTAATATCTTACCTCTAACATACTCTAATTGACTTAATTGATTAGGATGTCCTGAGAAAATAAGTGAATCATCTTCTTTATTAACTATTAATTGATTTTGATTATTATCTATAAGTTTTTTCTGTATTTGGTTAAGTAAGAGATTAGATTTCTTCTTAGACGAATCATTTGTTGGATCAATATAGATTAAATTATTTTTTAAATGTATATCTTCCTTATAAATATTTTCATCAATTAATTTCTGAAAATTGGCTTCAAATTTACCAAATATATTTTCAATATTTGTATTATTTAGATCCTTTTTACTATTAAAATCATCAAATTTCAGCTCCCCCTCAAAACAATTTATCCTATTCCATAAATTATTTCCTACAGATAATAAATACAAATTTACCTTAGTAAATTTTGAGAGTTCTGAATAAAAATCAATGTATAGTTTTGATAAATTATTATCAGAAATAATATAAATTTGATTTGGGATCTTAATTTGAATATCTTTGAATTTTCTTAAATTTTTAATTAGTTTAATCATGTATAAACATGAAGGTTTTTCTGAAATCTTTTTTTCCAATAATTTATATAAAATTGGTTGCCAAAATTGATTTGAATTTAAATTACTGAAAAGATTTGATGAATTAATTTCACATTTATCCCATTTTGCAATCATCTCAGGCCTGAAAATAAGATAATCAATAAAAAAATTCGCGATCTTTTTTGTAAAACTATAAATATCCCCATCGATTGTCTTGTTATTATTCAAATATTTATTAATCCAATTACTTAGTGGCGTCGACTCATTAAAACTATTTAATTCTTCTAATGAATCTATAATTCCCCATTTAATTGACTCGAAATTCCATAATCCCATATCAATCGTAGGGAAAAATTTTGTTAGTAATGACTCGGTATAACTTGAAATGGTTTTTAATTCATAAAGAGCACTTATTTGATTTTTTATAGTTATTTGTTCTCGTAACCACTTTCCTAAAAAATAATTAGGAACTGCTATCTCTAATTTCTCTGTTATAAAAGGAGGGCATATTTTTAATTCTTCTGCTAATAGCTCACTAATGACCTCGATTTTGTTTGACTTATAAAGATTGAGCAATTTACTAGTTAATTTTATTCCTCAACTTTAAACGGATCTGTTATTTCTGCATTAGGACATTCGAATTCCCCCACAGCCACAAACTCTAGACGGAGCTTTAAGAAAGTTATAAATTTCTTATCTGTTGATAAAACAACTGCTGGTGGTGATGGGATCTTTGCTCTCATATCATCGAATTTAGTAGTTTGTAAAAAAGATGGATTTTTTAAAAGCCAAAAATCTATTTCTTTATTATTTTCTTTATAGTTCCTCTCCCTCTCTTTCAAAATCTCTTCAAGTGGTTCTTCAATTGTCAAAAACTTTTCACTTGCTGCGACGAAAAAATATGATGTCATTTTGAAATTTAATTTGATGTAATAAGTGACTTCATTTCACGAACGGACTTTTCTAATCCTACCGCTAAAGCCCTTGCGACAATACTATGTCCTATGTTTAACTCGTTCATTTTGTTAATCGATGCAATTTTCTTAACATTATTATAGTTAAGTCCATGACCAGCATTAACAACTAAGCCCAAATCATTTGCTTCATGAGTTGACTCAATAATCTTTTGGAGCTCTTCATATTGACCATAACCTTTTAGTTCAGCATATTTACCTGTATGTAATTCTATAAAATCAAACCCAATTTCCTTAGAGGAATTAATCTGTTTAGAAACAGGATCGATAAATGCACTCACCTCGATATTTGAATCTTTTAAACTCGCAACGAAATCCTTAAGATATTTCATATTACTTTTAACATCCAGCCCTCCTTCGGTGGTAACTTCTTGTCTTTTCTCAGGCACAAGTGTCACAAAATCAGGAATAAGTTTTTTAGCAATTTCTAACATTTCTTCTGTAGCCGCCATTTCTAAATTTAGTTTAGTTTTTATTGTTTTTTTCAAAAGGAATACATCTCTGTCTTGTATGTGTCTTCTATCTTCTCTTAAGTGAACTGTTATTGAATCTGCACCCCCTAATTCAGCTAAAAAAGCAAACTGTACAGGGTCTGGTTCAACCGTTTGCCTGGCTTGCCTCACATTAGCAATGTGGTCAATGTTTACTCCTAAAGTGGTCATAGTTTCGAAATCTTAATTTCTAGACAATCTAGTAACCGCCCAATAATAGCTAATAAAAAATAACAAACACTTAAATTATTAATATATAGATAATTGAATTTGAAAAGAAATTCCATTAAAAATAGACACAAAATAAATCCTGTATTGGGATTTATAGCAATGTTCGTTACTCAGGATATTCTTTTGAAATTTTTTTTTAGTAAGAAGAAAATAATTAATAGTGGATTTTCGATACCACAAAATTCTTCTATTATTTTGGCTCCAACCCATCGATCAAGATGGGACGGCTTAGTTCTCACTATGGCAATGGGCAGAAGGGTAACCAAAAAGGATTGCAGGTTTATGGTTACTAAATCAGAAATGCGAGGAATACAAGGCTGGTTTTTAAAAAGGCTTGGATGTTTTTCGATAAATCAATTATCGCCCTCACTTACGACCCTAAGATACGCTATTGATCTTATAGAAAAAAGGGAACAATTAGTTGTTTTCCCTGAAGGTAAAATCAACAAATATAGTAGAAAATTAGTCCTAAAAGAAGGGTTATATAGATTAGCGCGATTAGCTATAAAAAAAACAGAAACTATTACTATCATTCCTATAGGAATTGCTTATAGTGAAGTTTCTCCTAAATTCAGGAGCCAATTTTGTTTATCCTTTGGACAACCCATAGTAATGAATGATTATTTAAACCTTAATATCTTGGAATTCAATAATTTTTTATATAAAAAAATGATCAAAGAGGAAGAAATAGCATTAAAAAATGTCCGTAGATGAATCCGCAATAAGTTAGTATTGTTTTTAATAGTTTAAAGAGAAAATGAAATTCTTAAGATTAATCCCAATCTTATTTATAATTTTTGGAAATTTTCCATATAAAAACTTAGTTTATGCAGAGATCAAGAATCCTAAAGACTACAAAGTTCTCTCAAATGAAAGTAAAAAGCTCTCTATCTCAAACGTAAAATATTTCATAGATAAAGGCGATAAATCTATAACAAAAGGTGATATTAACGAAGCTAAAGCTTCTTACTTAGATGCAAGAAAATTAGCCAAGCAACTTGCATCTTTTTATTCTGATCTAAATACATCCTTCAAGGGAGTGGATGCAAGAATACCAAAAGAAATGCAAAGAAAAGGGAAGGAAATTTTACAGATTTTGGCAACATCAAATGAAAGACTAGCCTCTCTATATATAAAAACCGAAGAACCAGAGGTTGCTGTACCCTTACTTATTGAAAACATTAGGATAATGTCTCCTAATAGCTCAGAGGGTAGAAAGGCTTATGAAATATTAATCCAGTTGGGATTTGTTGAAACTAAGTACAAAGGCTAATTAGATTTAATTATGATTACGAAAGAAGAAGTTATTAGTTTAATTATTAAAAAATTACCAAGTTCCAAAGTTTTTGTTGAAAGCTTAAAAGGAAATGATCATTTACAAGTAACTGTAATTGCATCTGAATTTAATGGATTATCATTGGTTAAACAACACCAGCTAGTCTATTCTGCACTAAAAGAAAAACTAGCTTCAGAAGCTATTCATGCACTCGCATTAAAAACAGAAACCCCTAATTGAATTATGGAAAACTTAACAAAAGAAAAAATACAAAAACTTATTGATTCAAATCCAGTCATGGTCTTCATGAAAGGAACTAAATTAATGCCTCAATGCGGGTTCTCAAACAATGTAGTTCAAATTCTAAATTCCCTAGGTGTAGAGTTTAGTACGTTTGATGTTTTAAGTGACTTCGAAGTAAGAGAAGGTATCAAAGAATATTCAGATTGGCCAACAATTCCTCAAGTCTACCTAAAAGGAGAATTTCTAGGTGGTTCAGATATTCTTATTGAAATGTACAATTCAGGATCTCTAAAAGAAAAAATAGAAATCGAATTAGCTTCTTAAGACAATTGTGAGTATAAATACTGACATTAATTAATAAAAATTAATATTTTAAATCCTTTTTTTATCAAAAAATCCTTTATTTTCTTCTCCTTCTGGATCAATAAAACTTGATGGATCTAAAATCCATCTTTCAATTAATCTTTCTAAATTCTCTTGATCTCTTTGCTCTAAAGTACTGCAATTCCTTAAGGCTTGGAGATAACCATCACTATATAGTTTAAGATCAGAAGGCGTGTGAAAACGAGTAACCAAGTCTTGGCAACCATCGCAAATTGACTGAAAATGACGAACTGCTTTTGGGTTTTCAAATAATGTCATAATTCGATAGATTCCGATTTTTATTTAGCATTTGTTATACCTTATTAAAGACGACAAAAACTTGGCTGGCCAAACAGTAATTAAGAATGCAATCAACTGAGCAAATCTTAGCTTCAACTCCTGGTAGTTCTCAATTGCCTCCGACCTCTCAAACCCCCTCGAGAGTTCTTGTTGTTGAACCTCACCCCACACTAAGGACTGTATTAGTTCAAAGACTTCGCCAAGATGGTCATCTAGCTGCTGCTGTTGGATCATCAGCAGAGGCTATTGACTTATGCAGGGAACAATCACCTGACTTGTTGGTAAGTGCTGAAATTCTAGAACAAAACACAGCGATGAGATTGGCTCAACAATTAGGTTGCTCGGTTATTGTTTTAACTGCAAGATCTGGTGTGGAAGCGTTAGTTAACTTACTTGATGAAGGTGCCGATGACGTCCTCAGAAAGCCATTCGGACTTGAGGAACTAGCTGCAAGATGTAGAACCTTATTAAAAAGAGGAAGAATAGGATTACAAGAAAAAGTCGAAGTAGGACCTTTAGAAGTTCATCTACTCCTGAGGCAGGTGACACTAAGCGAGAAGCCCGTAGAACTAAGCCCACGAGAGTTTGCTCTGCTTTGCGCACTTCTAATGCCTCCTGGCATGGTAAGAAGTCGACAAGAGCTTCTAAGGATGGCTTGGCCCCCTTTCAGTGGAGGTCCAAGATCTGTAGATACCCAGGTCTTAACATTGAGAAGGAAATTAGAGCAAGCAGGTTTAGGAGAAGGCGGTGGGATAACCACTGTTAGACAGCAAGGTTATAGATTCAGTATTGATAATATTTAGTTTAGATAAGCAAAAAGTTCACCAACAATCATTAACAAAGATAGTAATGTTAATAACTTATAAGTCCAAAGAGGTGATATATAATTCATTTCCTTTATTGATATACCAGTATTTTTCGAAATATTTAATACAAATTTCTCGAAATTTTCCAACCTTTGTGGGATAAGAAAGTTTTCACCTTTTTTAGTATTAAAGTAATAAACCTTACTGCCCTGACTCGTCGGTAAAGTTTTGATTAATTTAATGTCTTTCCAAGTAATCTCCCAATTTTTTCTTCCTAGGATTTTGGAAATAATGCTAGTTTTATATGAAATCTGAGTATTGGATGTTTCTACATAATCACTTGTAATATTGATAATTAAAAAAAGGCCCAAAACAAAAGTAAATATTGAAGGGATTTTTAATTTATCCAGTGATATGAATGGTATGGGAATTGTAAGCGCTAAATATAAAGAAATGAGAGAACTTTTTACAAAAAAGAGAGTTTTAAACTTTTCTATCATCAGATAAAAACCTTTTAATCTGGCAAGTTGAAACTATTTATATTTAATCTTGAACCTATTTTATGTGCACAAGCATACCCGCTAAAAGCTACCGCATTGAGTCCTTGTCCAGGGAAGCATGAATCCCCGACACAGTAAAGGTTTTTAATTTTTGTAGTATTAAAAGGCATTGGCAAAAGTCCAAGCAACTTTTGACTAGGAATTGGTCCGTAACTACCTTCATATCTTCCAAGAAACTTTTTGTGGGTTTTTGGAGTTCCAATTTCTTTGTGATCAATATTATTTTCGAGATTAGGTATGATAGTAGAAATCTTTTCAACAAGAAATGTGAAATATTCCTCTTTCTTTTGAAGGTATTCTTTTCTTGAAAGACCTTCCCATTCACTCATTGATGAAGGAGTAAATGCATGGACGATATGCTTTCCTTCTGGAGCCAAAGACGAGTCAAGCAAAGTGGGTATAGAAACAAAAATCACCCCCTTTTCACTTTCTAATTCATCCCAGTTCTCAACAATTATATGATGACAATTGAAGTTATTGCTTATAGCATTTTTTTCTATCCCAAGGTGCATTGAGACAAAAGAAGGAGAAGCTTTATAAGTATCTGACCACTTATGTTCACTTTTCGGCACGTTTTTACTTGTAATTAATCCTTTCTTTTTCCCTTTTAGTCCAAATGTATCCCATCTAGTTGAATTAGATACGATGACATTTGAGTGAATTTCCTCCCCGTTTGAAAGTTTAACTCCTACCGCCCTCTCATTCTTTAAAAGTATTTCAGTAACATTAGCCTTATAGCGAATTTTTCCTCCTAATTTTTCCATACCAGAAACTAATTTCTCGGCTATTTTTCCTACACCCCCTCTGGGATAATTTATACCGCCCGCATGCCTATCTGTAAAAACCATTCCTGCATTAATCATGGGAGTTTTGAGGGCTGGCATGACTGACCAACAAAAACATTCAATATCTATAAATTTTAAGAGTTCAGGATCCTTTATAAACTTCCTTGCAACATCTCCCGCATTTACCGGTAACCATCTAGCTAAACCTAAACAAGATAAAGGAGATTTAAAAAAAACTTTTAAAAGGTAACTGGGATCCTCAATTGATAAAAGAGGCATTGTATCTAAACAATTAAATACATTTGCACAAGTATCATAGAATTTTTTTATGCCCTCTTTTTCATTTGGGAAACTTGCTGATAATTTTCTAATAAATTGATCATAATTTTTATCTACGGCAATATTAAAATTATTTGGGAGATGATATTCCAGTTGCACTGGATCAGGTATCGTTTCGCATTTTTCATTTACATCTTTTAGAGCACGAGTTAATAAATTGGTATAACCTTTATCACCAAATCCAAATATCATTGAAGCTCCGACATCAAAGGTATAACCTTTTCTCTTAAAAGAACCCCCACTTCCTCCTGGAATTATATATTTTTCTAGAACTAAAACTTTAGCCCCCTTCGCAGCTAGTTGTGATGCTGTAACTAACCCTCCTATTCCTGAACCAATAATGATTGCATCGAAATTTGCCTTATTAATTTCATTTTTGAGTCTCATAATTCTTTTATTCTAGTTAGTTTTGATAAGTAAGTGATCTTTTATACAATGAGAATCTAATATTTTTTTAAACTCATTTAAAGATTTTGTAGATCTCTCTTGATATGCTTTATACCTCAATCTTTTATCCTTTATTTTTTTACTCAATTCTGGGACCAAGCCAAATGAAGCAGGCATTGGCTGAAATTTATTTTTATTTTGATTAGACAGAATTTGATTTCTATTACTAATGAAATTTATTAAAGAACCAATCATTGATTCACCAGGAAAAGTTACTGGTTTTTTACCCCTAGCTAATAAGGATGCATTTATTCCTGCTAGCAATCCCCCTGCTGTGGCCGCAGCATATCCTTCCGTACCTGTTATCTGCCCAGCGGCTAGAAGAGTTTCTCTTTTCATGAATTGGAGTGTTGGGTGAAGTAATTTTGGAGATTCTAAAAAAGTATTTCTATGCATTACTCCAAAACGAACAAACTCTGCATTTTCTAAACCAGGAATCATCCTAAAAATTCTTTGTTGTTCAGCCCATTTCAGATTGGTTTGAAAACCGACAATATTAAGTAGCTTCCCTTCAAGATCCTCCATCCTTAGTTGAACGATTGCGTGAGGCCGATTTTTTAATCTATTTTCCCTATCAAATAAATCTCCCCACTTTGGATTCCATAACCCAATAGATTTGAGAGGTCCATATCTCATAGTGTCAATACCTCTTCTAGCAATTTCTTCTATAGGCAAACAAGCTTCAAAGAAATTAGCAGATTCTTTTTCAAATTCTTTTAGACTAACTTGTTCTCCTTTTATTAGTTCGTTTCTGAAGTAAATGTATTCATTTTTATTCATCGGACAATTGAGATATGCCGGATCTCCTTTGTCGTATCTACTAGCTTTAAACGCAATCTCTTTATCAATAGAATCGCCATAAATTATTGGACTAGCGGCATCAAAAAAATGGCAGGAATCAATACCTGTAAAAAATCGAATTTTGCTGGCCAATTCATCTGCAGTCAATGGACCAGTTGCGAGGATAGTTATATTTTCTTTGCTTGGAAGATCCAGTTGTTCAAATCTCTTGATTTCGATTAAAGGATGATTAGATAAAGCCACAGTCAAAGCCCTACTAAATTTAGATCTATCGACCGCTAAAGCACCTCCAGCGGGCACAGAAAATTTATCCGCTGTTTGAACTATCAATGAATTAAAAAATCTTAGTTCCTTTTGCAATAACCCCGCAGCTCTATCAGAACTTAAAGACCCAAAACTATTGCTACAGACCAGTTCTCCAAATTCATCTGTATGATGAGCTGGAGTTGATTTGAAAGGTCTCATTTCAACTAATTTTACTGGTACCCCAGAATTTGCCACCTGCCAAGCAGCTTCAGAACCTGCAAGACCTGCACCAATAATTATTACTTCTTTATCTCTCAAATTGGATTAATCCTTACCCAGAAAGTCTCTATTGAATTGCTCTCTTGCCGGTTTCTGTATATTAAATATGACCCAAGCTAAAGCAGCGATAACTGGTGCGAAAACTACGATTGTTCTAAGCATTTTTGAATTTCTATTGATTAAGTAATATTTTACCTTTCAACTGTAAATATAGAGAGAAATTTTAATTTTTTATTTCATAAGTTAAGAATTGTTTTTCTATTGTTCAACTGGAGATAAAAAGTTGTTTTTTTTACCTTAAAAAGGGATAATTTCATATGTACTCAATTTTACAAAATGGGTCGCTAGCTCAGCGGTAGAGCATCCGGCTTTTAACCGGCTGGTCCTGAGTTCGAATCTCAGGCGACCCACATTCATAAAATTGAGTAAATGCTATAAGTTATTCCTAATAATTTAAAGTTTCAAGTAAAAAAAAACATCCCAAACAAAAAAAGAATTAAAGACTCCTTTTCTTACAGAAAATGCAAATAAAATAAATTATTAGCTATACATTTTTGTCACATTTCTGCCAAAAATAAGGATTTTTGATTACTAGAACTTATTTTCTGAAATTTTTAAAATAAATACTTTACAAAGCTTCATAAAACCTGTTACAATCATTTACATAAATATTTTTTTTATCATGACTCCAGAAGCAGAACGTTTTAATGGTTGGGCAGCAATGTTGGGTTTTGTAGCAGCAGTTGGTGCATATGTCACAACAGGTCAAATAATTCCTGGTTGGTTCTAGGTTTTATACCGATAAAACTTTATAAACTTCTAAATTTATTAAATTTATTCAAAGTTTATCCATTATTAATGTTTTTACAGAAACTAATAAAGCCAACATTTTGTTGGCTTTTTTTTTTAAAAAAGCACTACTCGGTTCTATAAAAAACAAGTTACTAAGTAAATTGATTAAATCATTAATGAAAGCCTAAATGGTCTTCTCGCAATTATTGGTTCTTGGCTGAAATTATTAATTAGATATTATTTAGTGGAAAATGCAAGAAATAATTTTTATTAGGACTTGTATTATATTTTTTTGAAAAATTCTTATATTTTGTCAAATATATAATATCTTTAAAATCATTAAACTATATTGTTTATTAGTTAAATCATTAAAAATCTATTCTTTTAAGGGTGTTTTTTTATCTATTTTATCTAAGCATGTTGAACATAATAAATGACCCTTTTTCTTCCAAAAAGTTTTAGTGGACCGTTCTATATCTTTTCTACAAATCAAGCATTTAAATATCGGAGACATTTTTAAGATTAATTATGTTAATGAAAAAGTAAAATCTTTAAAATTATTTTAAAGTTAAGGTAGTTTCAATTTTATTGTTAAATGTAATTAATGACTAGTAATTATTTTTAGTCTTTTTAAATTTCTAATAAATAAACAAGCAAATGCAAGAAAGATATGTTCAAAGGCAAAAAAAGAAAAAAATTTTTTTTTCCATTAAAAAGACCTGCATGTAGCAGGCCTTTTTATGTGTAAGAGATTTTCTAAACTAAGTTATTAAATTTAGAAGCTGAATGATGTCTTAACCATTACACCAGTATTGTCATCTGTATCAACAGTTGATACATCCTGTGCAAATA